>JBBSPH010000412.1:0-1501 GCA_038258985.1 Flavobacteriales bacterium | reverse complement strand
ATATATTCTGATGAACTGCCATCAAATGAGGTGCTTTTAGAAATTGATAAATTTTCGCTCACCTCTAATAACATATCCTATGGAGTGGTAGGAGAGAAAATGAAGTATTGGAAATTTTTCCCAACTCAATTCGGTTACGGAATCATTCCAGCCTGGGGACTGGCCAATGTCGCCATTTCTAACCATCCTGATATTCAAGTAGGTCAGCGATTTTATGGATACTACCCCATGAGTTCTCACTTATTGGTTACCATTGACCATGTTAGTAGTAAAGGATTTGTGGATAATACTGAACACAGACAGGCTCTCCCACCAATCTATAACTTTTATACGAACACAGAACAAGACCCTACATTCACTCCAGAAACTGAAAAGTTAATTTCCATATTTCGTCCATTGTTTGTTACATCCTTTTTGATTGATGATCATTTAGCGGAACAGAATTTCTATAATACCACTCAAATATTAATTACAAGTGCCTCCAGTAAAACGGCTCAAGCATTAGCCTATCTATTGGCACATCGTAAAAAAGAACACGCTTTGAATTTGAATATTTTAGGGCTTACGTCAAAAAAGAATATAGAATTTGTGAGAGAGCTAGGCTGGTATGATCAAACCATTAGCTATGATTCGATTGCTCAATTGAATTCTAATGAAAAATTCGTTGTGATCGACTTTGCCGGCAACCATAACACCCAATTCCAGTTGCAAACGTTGTTGGAGGAAAATCTGGTATATAATTGTCTGGTGGGGCTCGTTGATTGGCAAAATCTCAAAGGTGAAAACTCACTTCCCAAAAAAGGAGAATTTTTCTTCGCCCCTGCACATGCAGAAAAACGTCAGAAGGAATGGGGGTTATTAGGATTTCAACAAAAGATTGGGATAGCTTGGCAACAGTTTATGGACGCTATTCAATCAACGATTTCGATTAAAGAATACATTGGAGTTAAAGAGTTAGAAAAATTATATGCGGATATGTTGAATGGGAAAATTGACCCCAAGCATGGCAACATCGTAAGTTTAAAACAAGATGAATAAAAGATCATAACACTGCATATACTCGACCAACGGGTGCAGCAGGAGCCGAGAGTTCAGAGCTTTTTACTATCTTAAGTTCTCGGCGGATAGTTTTCTGCTTTATATCCGTTGGCCAGAGCATATGCTTAACGTTACATGCCATGCATTCAATACCTTTTTAAAATGTAGAGTAACAGATCGCGCGGCATTTCATTGAACGCATTTTTCATAGTCGATTTTTTTAAGGTCAGATCGTTTGCAGTTTTTCATAGAAGGTTAGCGAAATATAGTTTATCAAACTCCCGCCTAATTCGGCATTCATCGGTTCGAAAGTTCACCGTGTTTTTTTATAGAAAGTTTGTGCCTTAGATGAAAAGAAACCTCGCTCGTGCGACTCAAAAAGGGAAGGCACGCCACATAACATTATGTATGCCCCAGGCGCGAACTTAGTTTTCTGAAAGTGTGTGCGCCCGCCCGCGTGTTT
>JBBSPH010000411.1:0-1512 GCA_038258985.1 Flavobacteriales bacterium | reverse complement strand
TTTGCAAAGCAATCGCAGACTGAACGATGTCACCACCAGTTGCAATCATGACTTTATCAATCACGTGAACCGTACCATTACTTGCGCTAATATCGGTTGCCAAAATTTTAGAACCGTTAATGAACAAATCACTTCCTCTGGAAATAAAACGTCTATTTGGACCCAAGGCAGAAGGCGATGACACACCATCCGAAATCGCACCACTTAAAAGATTTCCATTGGAAACGTGGTATAATAAGGTGTTGGTTAAAAACGTCTGCTGAAGTGCAGCAAGATTCTCCGAATTCAATCCCAAACGCGCAAAAGCTGCATTATTAGGTGCAAAAACGGTATAAGCTCCAGAAGGGTCATTAGGATTGGCGTTACTCAAAACACCAGCTACCTGACCAAATATAGCGGCAGCTTCCAACGTGCTAAAATCAGGATTTGATACGGCAATGTATGAGATTGACGGTTTTTCTTCTTCAAAATTTGATTCTGTCTCACATGAAGTGAAGAATGTTGTTGCTACAATTACTGATAGCATCAATTTATAAATGTTATAATTTTTCATTGTTATATATTTTTAAAGTTAAGATTAAAATGAGTAAACAACACCGCCATAAAAGCCAGTTGCTTTACCAAGGTTTCTACCGGCAACATACGTATTCGCTCCAGCCGTAAGACCAACGCCTTCAATTAATGGCGCATAAGCATTCACGCCTACTCTGGTATAGTTGACACGCGTTGCAGGAAAAAATCCTGTAAAACCGTTGCCCAAAATATCCACACCATCCTTTTCCGATAGTTGATTGGCAACAAATGCATCTATATAGAATTTTGACGCGGCATAGCCCAGTTTCAATTCGGTAATCAGGGCATGAGGCACACTATTTCCTCTAAAACTATAGCCAGCCTGACCAGTTGCAAACAATCCCATTTTTGTTTTGAATGTTGCAATACCCAAACCTGTAAAACTGCTGGATTCGTTTCCAATGGCAATAATGGATTGAAGTCCTTCATCAGCACTATAATCACCAAGCGGAGTTTCAAAACCAGCCGAACCGATTAAATCCAAGGTACTTTCACCCAACTTGAACGTGTGGAAATTGTACTTGGCATAAATTTTCAGATTTTGAAGTCCTTTGCGTTCATTTTCAAAGCCGTTATTGGTCAAGGTTGCTTCAGTTGCATTCCCTTCCGATTTAATGTACGGTAAACTCAATACCATATTGAATTTATCCGTAATCCCAACTTCACCATATAATGAGATACTTGTAATTGTGACATCGTTAAAGACTGGAACGCCGTCAACTTCTGCAGGAACCAAGAAAACCTTATCATACGATTCGCTTGAATAGGATAAGGCCGCTGAACCTTCTCCTGCTTTTTTCATAAAGCCACTTACTGGACTTTGAGCATTCGACAAGTAAGGAAAACACAGGAGAATCCCTACTAATGCTACTACTAAATTGTAATTCATTTTCATAATAATTTTATTTAAAATTGATTGTTTCGAGTATCTACGGAATA
>JBBSPH010000410.1:0-1545 GCA_038258985.1 Flavobacteriales bacterium | reverse complement strand
TCGGATACGTGGACGGTATGCGAATATCAGCAGACATCACCTCTAACTGGAAGGGTGGTGCTAGTATGTACGAGGAGTCTGTCGGTTGTCAGCACTTTAATAATGTATGGTGGCAAAACGACCCGGATGCTATCATCTTACGGAAGAAGTTTAATCTCATGACGGATAAGGAAGCCGAGAGTCTAGCCCTTTGGATGGGCATGCTTGGCGGAATGATTAACACATCGGATATTTTACACGAGTTGCCTACAGATCGGCTAAAAATTTTCCGGGAATTGGAACCTGGTCCAGAAAAATGGACAGCCACATTTCCTTTTATAGATACGCCAAGCAAGGCTGATGTTCTGGTAAGAAAGTATTCTTCATTAGGAACTTATGCTGCATTATTTACCAATAGGAAAGAGGAAGTGATAGACGAAACATTTGCTATAAACACGTTAATTAATCAGCAAGCAATAGCGTGTTACGAGTGGACTTTCGAGGGAAAAACAAAAACAATCTTTCATGACACCGTAAACATTAGGTTAAATCCACATGAAAGTAAATTGTTTTTCTTTACTACTGATAATAGAGACATTTCAAATCTGACGATCGGTGGAAAATAATTTTGTAAGAAGGCAGTACACCTAGTTTTAGATTCTATTTATTGATTCAAAAAAGCGTCATCATCAAAGAATGATAGAGCAGGTTAGTTTCAGGACTGGCCTTCGTATCGTTCTACTCTTATCACTACCATCCATGAGAATTATCACCATTCTTCTATTTTTCATTTCATCCTTTAACAACCTTCTTGCACAAAAACTTAAAGTCACCGATCTAACCTGCGAGTACCAGAATAATCCACTAGGTATTGATATCACTATACCTCGCTTTGGCTGGAAACTGGTTTCGGCACAAAAAGGTATTTTGCAAACGAATTATTCTATTCGTGTTGGATTGGATTCAAAAGCATTGCTAAAAGGACAAAACATTCTCTGGCAATCGGACGAAGTGATTTCAGATCAATCCGTTTTAATTCCGTATGCAGGTGCTGCATTAATATCCCGGCAACGATATTATTGGCAAGTAAAAGTAAGTGATAACGAAGGAAATTCTTCATCATGGAGCGAAGTGAAATTTTGGGAAACTGGATTACTTCACTCTTCCGATTGGTCTGCAAAATGGATAGAGCCTACTCTTCCTGGTGATAGCACTGGGCAACCTTCGCCACTGCTTCGGCATACTTTCGAATTAAAAAGGACAATTAAATCGGCTCGCCTTTACATTACCTCACATGGTTTGTATGAAGCACACCTCAACGGTAAGCGCGTTGGAAATCAATACCTCACTCCGGGCTGGACGAGCTATGCCGCTCGCCTTCAATACCAAACGCACGATGTCACATCTCTTGTTCGCAATGGCAGCAATGGAGTTGGTGTTTTGTTGGGGGATGGTTGGTACAGAGGATGGCTATCAGGAAAAAAAAATGTGTATGGGAAAAATCTTGGCTTGCTCTTTCAACTTGAAGTAAAGTATGCTGATGGATCAACCAAAACGATAACTTCC
>JBBSPH010000409.1:0-1579 GCA_038258985.1 Flavobacteriales bacterium | reverse complement strand
CATCCTATAATTCGAGTTCTTTTGAAAAATACTAGAATCCCTCCCGTAATTTCTAAGATTCCCAAAATAATCGCATAAGTTTTTGAGTAGCCATAAAAAGCCCACATCAATTCCATTCCTGATAGTTCTGAAACGCTTTTTTCTATGTTGATTCCGCCATCAAATTGAATAATTTTTGCACCGCCATAAACGAACATTGCAAATACAACAATCCAACTTATCGCCGTTTCAACTATATCTAGCTGATCCTTTTTAGTGAATTGCATGGCTTGTCCATCTATTGGTCATCTACAAGCGGTTATCCATTTGTTTGACCATCATATCCTTCCAAGATCTAAAATCACCTGCAAGAATATGCTTGCGAGCTTCCCGCATTAACCATAAATAAAATGCAAGGTTGTGAATGGTACAGATTTGTCTGCCCAACATTTCGTTCACGGTAAATAGATGCCTCACATAGGCTTTAGAATATTCCGTGTCTACCCGGGCATAGGCACCATCATCCAACGGACTAAAGTCCATTTCCCATTTTTTATTTTTGATATTGATACTACCATTTGCGGTAAAAATCATTCCGTTTCTTCCATTGCGTGTTGGCATGACACAATCAAACATGTCTATTCCCAGAGCAACATTTTCCAACAAATTAATAGGAGTTCCCACACCCATTAAGTATCGTGGTTTATCCTTCGGGAGTATAGCGGTAACCACATCGGTCATGGCATACATTTCCTCTGCAGGTTCACCGACCGAAAGACCACCAATAGCGTTTGCATCCATGTCGCAATTCGCTACAAACTCAGCACTCTGTTGTCTTAAATCAGTATAGGTGCTTCCTTGAATGATAGGAAATAAGGTTTGGGTAAACCCATATTTATCTGGAGTCGTGTCAAATCGTTCGATACATCTTTTTAACCACCTATGCGTCATATGCATGCTGCGGCGGGCATAATTGTACTCACAGGGGTAAGGCGTACATTCATCAAAGGCCATGATAATGTCCGCGCCTATACTGCGTTGTATATCCATTGCACGCTCTGGAGTAAAGGTGTGGTAAGACCCATCAATGTGAGATTTGAATTTCACGCCTTCTTCCTTAATTTTTCTATTGGCACTTAAAGAGTACACCTGATAACCGCCAGAATCGGTCAATATAGGCCGGTCCCAATTCATAAATTGGTGCAGACCTCCTGCCTTTTCCAGTACCTCGGTTCCTGGTCTCAAATAAAGGTGATAGGTATTTGCCAGTATGATGTCTGGATTCACTTCCTCTTTTAATTCTCGTTGGTGAACCCCTTTAACGGTGCCTACTGTACCCACGGGCATAAATATGGGCGTCTCAATAGCACCGTGATCGGTATGTACCACACCAGCTCTCGCCTGGCTATTGGCATCTGTTTGTAATAAATCAAATTTCATTTTCATGCGGGACAAAGATAAGTTTCTAGCAGGAAGTTTGAAGTGGTATTGAGTATCAAGTACAAAGTATTAAGATGACATAAGACCGGCTCGGTTTTCGATATGCTACGGCTCTGCTCAGCTACTACACTCAAACCTTTCTGACGTGAGACGTATGACT
>JBBSPH010000408.1:0-1590 GCA_038258985.1 Flavobacteriales bacterium | reverse complement strand
TGACATTATCCGTACGGGAACTACAGCCGGATTGGGAGAATATGCCAACACCAGCGTGCGTGCCACTGTGGCTGGGATGATTCTCGACGTTCCAGTAAAAGAAGGAAACCAAGTAATCGAGTCGAACAACTTTAACGAGGGAACATCCATCGCGTTGCTGGCAGATGTTAACAAGATGATCTTTGAAGGTAAGGTAGACGAGAGCGAGGTAGGCAAGATCAAGGAAGGCCTGCCATTGGAAATTACCGTTGGTGCCTATGACAACAAAAAATTTAATGCGGTCCTGGACTATATCGCACCTAAGGGAGTTGCAGAAAATGGTGCGATCCAGTTTGCGATCAAGGGAACGCTCAAAGCGTCTGCTGACAATGCTTTTATACGTGCCGGATTAAGTGCAAATGCGAGTATTATCCTAGACAAGGCGACCGACGTGCTGGCGATTAAGGAGGCACTTGTACAGTATGATCCAGAAACCAAAAAGCCTTTTGTAGAGATTGAGACAGGTAATCAGGAATTTCAGCGACGTGATGTAGAGTTGGGATTGAGCAACGGTATTTTTGTAGAAGTAAAGAAAGGAATTACTAAAACAGACAAAATCAAGGTGTGGAACGCGCTTAAAGCGCCCATCGTTGCTGGAAACTACGGCGGCTAGAAAATAAATTGTAACAATTCCCGCTACAGACCTACCTATAGACATTATCACGATATGAAGAATTTAGTTTTATGCATTGCGGTTGTGGGATGTTTCGCTTTCGCGAAAGCGCAAACCCCAAAAATCTGGACACTACAAGAATGTGTGCAGTACGCCATTGAGAATAACATCAGCATCAAGCAAGCAGATCTGAATATACAGACTGTGGAGATTGATAAGCGAGGAGCTATAGGTAATTACCTTCCAACCCTCAATGCGTCTGCCAATAACTCGTGGAACACAGGTCTTACCCAAAATATCACCACAGGAGTTTTGGAAAACCAGGTCACAAGAAACTCCAGTTACAATGTGACTGCGGGAATCAATATATTTAGTGGTCTTGCAAACCTATACCGTTACCAGCGAGCCAAAATGAATATTCTTGCGGCTCAATATGATGCTGAGCAGCTAGAGGATAATATTCTTTTAAATGTTTCCAACTCCTATTTAAATGTTCTTTTCAACAAGGAGAATCTTAAACAACTAGAGATTCAGCATGTGGTGAGTGAGGAGCAAATTGAGCGCACAGAGCAGTTAGTTGAGGCCGGAAGCCTGCCGCGAGGTGATTTGTTAGAGATTCAAGCCACCTATGCAGATGAAGAACAGCGAATCATCGCTGCAAAAAATGCCATTTTAATCTCTCGCATCACACTTGCTCAAATTCTCAACCTTGAAGAATATGAGAATTTTGATGTGATAGACCCAGAACTTTCTGATGATTTGAATGGATTTGTTCTCGACGAGAGCGTCAATTCTATTTATCAAGTTGCACAAGAAGAGCGTTATGAGATTAAAATAGCACAACAAAATACCGCTATAGCGGAAAAGGATTTGCAAATTGCACGCTCTGCCATATTGCCTACCCTTGATGGTTTTATCAACTATAACACAAGGGAATC
>JBBSPH010000407.1:0-1593 GCA_038258985.1 Flavobacteriales bacterium | reverse complement strand
CGGTGTCAGGATTTGACATGGATCCAGAAAAAGCGCTGATGATGATCACGTCAAACGCTGCTAAGATTCTAGGAATCGATAAAGACTATGGAACGCTTGAACAAGGCAAAAGCGCCACCCTGTTTATTTCTGAAGGTAACGCGCTGGACATGCGTACCAATAAACTGACACGTGCATTTATCGATGGTCGTGACATATCTCTAGGTACCCGCCAGAAGGATTTGTACGAGCGGTATATGGACAAGTATTCTCGGGAGAAATAATTACAAACTGTGCCCACTTTATAAGGCCGATTCGTTTGAATCGGCTTTTTTTATTGCATGGAATTCACTAGCGTAGTGAGAACTGACAATCATTTTGAAGTTGGATCGTAAAAGTAGTTGAGCGATAAATCCATATAACTTCAACAGTTTTGGTAAATTGCTGGTCTTACAGCATCATTAATAAAATGACCGAAATGGATTTAAAAGTAGGAGATAAAGTAAACTTGATTATAGAAAAGGAAACACCTCTAGGCTACACGGTCTTGATCAACGATGAATTTGAAGGACTGGTGTATCAAGATGATGTGTACATCGAACTGGAAGAAGGCATGGAAGGTATAGGTTTTATTAAAACCATACGGGAAGATGGAAAAATTGATGTTTCTCTAAGACCTCAAGGCTATGAAAAGGTGATCGCTACCGATACCGAAACTATTCTCGAGCAGCTGCGAGAAAGTCCAAATGGTTACATATTGATTACCGACAAAAGCTCTCCTGATTCCATCCGCTTTCATTTTAATATGAGCAAAAAGGCATTTAAAAAAGCTGTTGGTAATTTATACAAGCAAAAATTAATTGCTATTAATGAAGATAGGATAGAACTGGCTAGACAAGTTGAAGAGTAAAAATCAGGAAGACGATGACACCTCTAGGGTAGCGTAAGTAGTCCGACTGGTTAAACTACTGTAAAATTATCATTTACGGCTACTCTTTTTGCTTCGTATAAATCTGATGGGTAGTAAGAAAAATTAGCTACAGAAAGATTAGAAAACTTTTATATTGAACTTTTTACAGCAGCTAGTCTATTGTTAATCAAAGGATAAACTTGCGTTAAGTACAAGGAATCAAGCGGTTGTTTAGGCTATTTTCAATGTCCCTAAACTTCACTATCATGCAAAATTCTCCCTACAGACAGATCGTTACCTGTCTAATCATCATTTGTGCTTTTGGCTTTCAGCCGTTGACTGCTCAAGACCCGGTAACCTTTGAACCAGCGTTTCCCAACCTAAGATTTAACTTCCCGGCAGAAATACAAAATGCAGCAGATGGCAGTAATCGCCTATTCGTCGTAGAGCAATCTGGAAGAATCAAAGTATTTCAAAATGACGCCACCACTAACGCTCAAAAAACATTTTTAGATCTTAGCAATGTTGTCAGCTTTTCCAGTGGTCAGGAAATTGGTCTTTTAGGCCTAGCCTTTCACCCGAACTTTTCCCAAAACAGGACATTTTTTGTGTATCACACGCGATCCAGCAGCGTTGCAGGGATAAATGTGGAACTAGTCCTTGCAAAATATCAAGTAAGCGCTACCGATCCAGATGTAGCAGAT
>JBBSPH010000406.1:0-1604 GCA_038258985.1 Flavobacteriales bacterium | reverse complement strand
GATTTCATAGAATTTCCTTTGATCTATTAACTCGTTGAACTGGTAAGAAGTTTCTCTATTATTAAAATGGAAGTGTTTTTATGACGAACTGACTTTTTCAATAGCCTGCAAAATCACTTCACATGCCTTATGTATCTGCTCCTTAGTAATCGTAAGAGGAGGTGCAACCCGCATGGAATCGTCACAGAACAAGAACCAATCAGTGATGACACCCATTTCAATCGCTGTATCGATAATTGGTTTTAATACATCAAAGGACTCAAATTCGACAGCCATCAGTAATCCTTTATTTCTGATGCTTTTGATTTTAGGGTGTACCAAAAGAGTTTTGAACAAATCAGCTTTCTCTTCAACTTCCTCAATGAGTTTTTCCTCCAAAAGGATCTGTATCGTCGCCAGAGATGCTGCAGAACTCACTGGGTGTCCGCCAAAAGTGGTGATATGGCCTAGAATAGGATTGTTTTTGAATACACCCATCACTTCTTTATTGGCGATAAACGCTCCGATTGGCATTCCCCCACCCATTCCTTTGGCACAAACAACAATATCCGGCACAAACTCAAAATGCTCAAAAGCCCAGAATTTACCCGTTCTACCAAATCCACATTGAACTTCATCCAAAATCAATAAAGTGCCAGTTTCATCACAGCGCTTGCGTAAAGCATGAAAATACTCCGTTGTAGCAACCCGTATTCCTGCCTCGCCCTGAATCGTCTCAATGATGACAGCGGCAGTATCTGAATTGATGTTTTCTAAATCTGAAACTACACCATACCTTATATGACTAATTCCAGGTAATAACGGACGATAGGCTTGTTTGAAAATCTCATTTCCACCAATACTCAGAGAACCATGAGAGCTGCCGTGGTAGGCATCCACGCAGGATATGAAGTTCGGCTTTCCTGTGTATCGTTTTGCTAGTTTCATAGCACCTTCAATAGCCTCGCTTCCACTATTTACCAAATAGACATTGTCTAGTTTCTCGGGTAAGGTGTCGCAAAGTGCTTTGGCTAATAGTGACTGAGGACTTTGAACGTATTCCCCATAGACCATCAAGTGTAAGTATTTGTCCAATTGCCCTTGGATTGCCTTCAGCACTTTTGGGTGTCTATGTCCCACATTACTCACGCCGATACCCGAAATTAGATCGATGTATTTCTCACCATTTGGGCCAAACAGATGGATTCCTTCCGCTTTTTCCACTTCAATCATCAGAGGGAAATCTGTCGTTTGAGCTAAATGTTGTAAAAAAAGCTGACGGTTATTCATTGTTGGTGTTTAGATCAAAAGCTGGAAAATCTGAAGAAAATTCCCAGTGGAAGTTTTTTATTTTGATTGTCCTGAAGATAAAGTTCGCCATGTTCGGCGTTCTGTATATTGCTGAATGTTGTATTTATCAAGTTGGCGGCAATGAGTGAAGAAAAGCTCAGTGAATACATATTGAGCAAAAGGAAGTGATCTTTAGGGTCTAGGATTTCCGCGCAAACTTTCAGCATTTCATTGATTTGCTCTTCCAAAACCCATTTTTCTCCATCTGGCCCGCGACCATAAGCAGGGGGATCTAGGATGATTCCGTTGTATTTATTTCCTCGGCGTGCTTCTCG
>JBBSPH010000405.1:0-1624 GCA_038258985.1 Flavobacteriales bacterium | reverse complement strand
CAATAATATGGATTCCAAAAACTTATGCGGTATATTTTCTTCTTTGGCAATGGTTGCTATAGGAAAAGTGCTGACCTCACTGTTCCTAGCAAGAAAGGACAAGGCTTTGATGCCGTATTTGGTTTTTCTGGATAGCATACGGTAAATCTAGTGGATATTTATTTCATGGCGGGAGCTCAGACTAGTCCAGCAATTCTAAGTATCAAAGAATCATCCTACTAATATTATATTAATTTTTTTTTATAATTTCGTAACCACCAAAAATCTGCATGCAAAACCAACTATGATTACCGCTCTCAAACCTGAAACAGAAAAGGAACGTCTGGATTCTTTATGGAACCTGAGAATACTCGACACCTTATCTGAAGAACAATACGACAATATTACTGAGCTCGCGGCGTACGTCTGTGGAACCAAAAATGCCGTAATATCTCTTGTTGATGAGAATCGTCAGTGGTTCAAGTCTCGAGTGGGAATCGATGTTTGTGAGACCAGTAGGGATGTAAGTTTCTGCGCGCACGCGATCAATAAACCACAAGAAATATTTGAAATTCCTGACGCGACCTTAGACGAGCGTTTTGCAGATAATCCATTGGTATTAGACCCCGTAAATCCTGTACGATTTTATGCAGGAATGCCTTTAATGAGCGATGACGGCTTTGCAATTGGAACATTATGTGTTCTTGATGACGAACCCAGACAGCTGGACGATTTTCAACGCAAGGCCTTGAAAAACCTTGCCAAACAAGTTGAACAACTCTTCAAACTACATTCTACCAACGCTGCGCTTGAAATCACCAAAAAACATTTGCTCAAACACAATTCCTTACTTAAGGAATTTGCCGCCACCGTTAGCCACGATATGAAGATGCCGCTGGCAAATTTGATAGTTACATCTGACATCTTAAATAAAAAATACAGCTCGCTTATTGACAGCAGCGGCAAAGAATACCTAAGTTATCTGAAAAAATCATCGATTTCCTTGAGCGATTATATTTCCAATATCTTATCACACTACGAGAGTTCTTCCTATGACATTGAAGACCGGACACATTTTAATTTGAATGATGTGTTGGAAAACATTGTCGATCTAATCAATATAAGGCACCATTGCGAGATCAATTTACCTGATATCAATCATAGCATTTACTGTAATCAAGTAGCCCTAGAACAGATTTTCCTTAACCTGATAGGGAACAGTTTGAAGTATAATGATAAGGATGAAACCCTTATTACTATTGAAGCGATGATTCATAGCTCCAACTATGAATTCAAAATCACAGACAATGGGATAGGCATACCTGCAGACAAGATCTCTAAAATATTCGAACTTTTTAATACTGTGGGCGAGTACGACCGCGACGGTAATAAAGGTCATGGAATAGGTTTATCAACCGTTAAACAGCTAGTAGAAAGTCTGGGCGGCTCTATTGACGTTGAATCTGAACTGGGTGTACAGACGACTTTTACATTTACAATCAACCGATAAATCCTTTTAATTATCGCAAAAAACCGTTACTGGTTGAGTGACCAACGACTTGCCAATTTTAATTATATCAGATAACAATCCGCGAGCAGTTACCTCCCGGCCTGCTCCTGCGCCTTTGATTACCAAAGGTTCCTT
>JBBSPH010000404.1:0-1643 GCA_038258985.1 Flavobacteriales bacterium | reverse complement strand
TCCCACCCAAAAAACGAACTGTTAGCAAAAAATTACACGATAGACTGCAAGCCATCAAAAAGGCTATTCTATTCAAAAAAGACACAAACCAATGAAAAAATTAGTTTTAGCCTACAGCGGTGGATTGGATACCTCGTATTGTGCCGTCCACCTTTCTAAAGACCTGGGTTATGAAGTTCATGCCGTAAGTGTCAATACCGGTGGTTTCTCTGTTGAAGAAATTGGGTATATCGAATCAAACGCCTACAAAATGGGTGTCACTACCTACAAAAATATTGACGCGATCGACACGTTTTACGATAAAATCGTCAAATACTTGATTTTTGGTAATGTGTTGAAGAATAACACGTACCCGCTTTCGGTAAGCTCAGAGCGCATTATTCAGGCCATTGAGATTATCAAGTATGCCAAAAGCATCAATGCTACTGCTATTGCCCATGGTAGTACGGGAGCTGGTAATGATCAGGTGCGCTTTGATATGATTTTTCAAACATTTGCACCTGATATTGAAATCATTACACCTATTCGGGATAAAAAGTTGACCCGCCAGCAAGAGATAGATTATTTGAAGTCTAACGGAGTAGACATGAATTGGGAGAAGTCCCAATATTCAGTGAATAAGGGACTCTGGGGAACCAGCGTTGGTGGTGCAGAAACATTGACATCCAACAAACCATTACCAGAAACTGCTTATCCATCGCAATTATTAGAACATGAACCGCAGCAAGTCAAACTTGGCTTCACCAATGGGGAATTAACTTCTATCGACGGCAAGACAAATACTTCTCCCAAGTTAATTGAGCAACTCAATGAACTGGCTTCCGGCTATGCCATAGGCAGAGATATTCATGTGGGTGATACAATCGTAGGAATTAAAGGCCGAGTAGGATTTGAGGCGGCCGCTTCTTTGATTTTAGTAAAGGCACACCATTTATTGGAAAAACACACCCTTAGTAAATGGCAATTGCAACATAAAGAATACCTCGCTAGCTTCTATGGCATGCATTTGCACGAGGGATTGTATCTAGATCCTGTAATGCGCAATATGGAATCATTTCTTCAGAGTAGCCAGAAAAGCGTTACCGGCACCGTGAACATCACATTAAAGCCTTACCAATTTATTTTGGATGGCATTGAGTCAGAATATGATTTGATGAATAACGGTTTCGGTTCTTATGGCGAGGAAAATAAAGCCTGGACAGCAGACGATGCAAAAGGATTCATTAAAATTTATAGTAACGCGCAAAAGATTTATGCGCACGTAAATCCAGACGCATGATAACTGCAGGAATAATAGGAGGCAGTGGGTTTACAGCCGGCGAGTTAGTTCGTTTGTTGATCCACCATCCAGCCGTTAAAATTGATTTTATTTACACCACGTCAAAATCTGGTCGGCCGGTAGCGGAAGTACATCAGGATCTAGTGGGTAGTGGTCTCAACTATACGGATCAGGTCAATCTTGAGGTTGACGTTGTCTTTTTATGTCTAGGTCATGGCAATAGCAGCAAGTTTATTGCCGAAAATCATTTTAGCAGCACAACTAAAATTATTGACCTTAGTAATGGTTTCCGCCTTCAGGCAGATGCGACATTTCATGGGAAAACATTTGTTTATGGATTACCCGAATTGAATCGAGAAGCAAT
>JBBSPH010000403.1:0-1645 GCA_038258985.1 Flavobacteriales bacterium | reverse complement strand
TTTGTCACTTTTAAATAGTGGATATGCCATTTCGGTAATCTCAAAGTCCTTATAATCATGAATAACACCAGAAAACGCGTGTTTTTTGAAATGCTTTAAGAAACCATAGACTACACTTTCCGTCTTACCGCTTCCCGCAGAACCGATGATGGATGCACCACGCTTGATATTATCTAATTTGAAATTTCCTTTGGTTGTTTTATATTATTTACCTGTTTGGTATTGTTTATAGTAGGTACCAGTGCTTGTCCACTGGTGGGACAGTGCGGGTCCACGGCTTGTCCAGATATGGGATGGTACTGTCCCACTCCCGATTCACTGGTGGGACGGTACTGTTCCGCAACCTGTTCCAATATGGGACTGTACTGTCCTACCGCAGGTTCATCACCTGTCTCGATAATGGCCATCTTCATTTTACTTCCCTTGTATGGGTTTTTGGAAGGAAAATAGAAAAGGTAACCCCAGGAATCCAGGTCGGTCACGCATCTATGGTATGTGGATTTTGAACCTATTTTTGAGGCAAGCATCAAATCCCTGCGGTTCACGTAGAATTCATCCGCAAAGCGGCTGCTGTTCCATTCCTGAAACAGTGCCATGTACAGACTGATATGGGTGGGATTTAAGCGATCATCAAAAAAGAACCTTTCAAAAGCCGCATTGAGTAGCTTTATATAGTTCATCGTCTAAGAATTTAGACCGCGCTGTACACGGTTTGCGGTCATTACATTTTGGATCTCCTCGGCATCGTAATAGATGATCCCGCCAACCTTGGTGTAGGGCAGCGTCCCATTGATACGTAGGTTTTGCAATGTGCCCGGGCTTACCTGTAGCAGGTCCATAACCTCGGAGGATTTAAGGTAACGTTTTAATTTACCCTTGGACTGATTGGTTAAAAGGTTTTTAATGTCATTGAGAAGTTCCATTTTGAACTCCCGAAGATCGTCTGTGGTAATGATACTTGTTGGCATAATAGAATGTTTTTAAAGAAAAGGGCCATCTGGTTTGTTCTTTTTGAATGATGACCCTTATCACGATTTGACTTTCGTTGTACAAATTTGGTGGGTATTGTAGGGAGTTGTTGCCAAGTCATAGTCAACTGGCGTTAAAGAAAATCATCAAAGGATTTAATGGATTAATGGTCTTTCAACAGCATAAAGTATCTGGAAAGGACAGAAAATGAAGAATAGCCAATTGGCATCTACTTGGTTGTTTTTAATCATCAAGATTTTCAATCCAGTTTGTTAGTCCTTCTTGAAGTTCTGTGAGGAATTTGGTGGGGTTGCTACGATTTCTGAACCGTATTGAAGTATGATGATAATCGCCCAGTTTAATACCTGTGAAATTTTCAAGTGAGTCCATCACATCCTTAAGGGACGTGCTGCCATTGCCGATTACCTTTGAATGATGTAGTGCAAAGCCCAGCTCAGTCAAGGCCACTTTAGAGCCTGTCCAATCCAATTTTTTTGTAGGCGCCAGTATATCTTTTGATGTAGGAGCGAGTTGTCGCTTTAGGAATATTAAGTATCTCGTGTATGCATTGATCTCAGCTATAAATGTGTCGTGTGAGGTTGTGAAATGATTATCATAGCCGAAGCGATAACTACGGATACATGGAACTGATTTTTTTGATTTTATCAAGAAATAG
>JBBSPH010000402.1:0-1653 GCA_038258985.1 Flavobacteriales bacterium | reverse complement strand
AACTCTTCAATAACTTGTGATTTTTCTTCTCTTGTCATATTATTAAAGTTTTAACTACAATGATTTTCTTGTCTCGACTGCGATACTTGGACTCATGGTACTAGACATGAACACACTTTTCATATACACACCTTTTGCAGCTGTTGGTTTCATTTTCATCAAGGTTGATAACAATTCGTTCGCGTTGTCCTGCAATTTGTCAGCACTAAAAGATGCCTTTCCTATCGGAGCGTGAACGATTCCTGTTTTATCAACTCTAAAGTCAATTTTACCAGCTTTTACTTCAGCTACTGCTTTCGCAACATCCATAGTTACTGTACCTGTCTTTGGATTCGGCATTAAACCTCTTGGGCCTAATACTCTACCTAAAGGACCTAGTTTACCCATAATTGCAGGCATGGTAACGATAACGTCAACATCTGTCCAACCATTTTTGATTTTCTCAAGGTATTCATCCAATCCTACGTAATCAGCTCCAGCATCTTTAGCTTCCTGTTCTTTATCAGGAGTTACCAAGGCTAAAACTTTCATATCTTTTCCTGTTCCGTGAGGTAAAGAAACAACACCTCTTACCATTTGATTTGCTTTACGAGGATCAACTCCCAAACGTACCGCAAGGTCTACAGACGCATCAAATTTAGTATAAGTGATTTCTTTTAATAAAACCGTAGCTTCTTCAAGAGTGTAGACTTTGTTTTTGTCTACTTTAGCTCTTGCCTCTTTTTGTTTTTTTGTCAATTTTGCCATTTCAAAAAGTTTTATTTAGGTTTATTACCAGTTACAGTAATTCCCATTGATCTTGCTGTACCAGCAACCATGTTCATAGCGGATTCTGAAGTAAATGCATTTAAATCTACCATCTTGTCCTCTGCTATTGCTTTCACTTGTTCCCAAGTTACTTTCGCTACTTTTTTTCTGTTCGGTTCACCAGATCCTTTTTTTATTTTGGCCGCTTCCAATAATTGTACTGCAGCTGGTGGGGTTTTGATCACGAAATCAAACGATTTATCTTTGAAAACCGAGATAACAACTGGTAAAACTTTACCAGGCTTATCTTGGGTTCTCGCGTTAAATTGCTTACAGAATTCCATGATGTTCACTCCAGCAGCTCCTAAAGCGGGTCCGACCGGTGGCGACGGATTCGCTGCACCTCCCCTTACTTGTAGCTTAACTACTTTACTTAATTCTTTTGCCATTTTTAAAATTTTAGTCGTAATTCTTTCGATTGGAAGCCGAAAGATTCACTATCTATTGTAACAATTATTAAACTTTTTCAACTTGCATATAGCTCAATTCCAATGGTGTCTTTCTTCCGAAAATCTTTACCATGACTTCCAGCTTGCGCTTTTCTTCATTTATATTTTCAATCGTACCGTCAAATCCATTGAACGGTCCATCGATTACTTTAACAGTTTCACCTTTAGTGAATGGTATCGCGACATTAGAATTTGCGTCAACCGCCAACTCATCTACTTTACCCAACATTCTGTTGACTTCAGATTGTCTTAATGGCACAGGGTCTCCACCTTTAGTTTCACCTAAAAAACCAATCACATTTGTAATCGATTTGATGATGTGAGGAATCTCTCCACTCAAGTTGGCTTGAACCATGATGTAACCTGGGAAAAATACTTTTTCTTTATGTATTTTTTT
>JBBSPH010000401.1:0-1701 GCA_038258985.1 Flavobacteriales bacterium | reverse complement strand
TAGGAACCAATTGATACGCGAGACCAACCAGTTTGAAATAATTGTCAAGACCAATATAGCTATCGGGGCCTGTGGTTACTGCAAAATAAATAGGTCTTTTCCAGTCGTTTGTGGCAAGCAGATCAAGTTGCATCAGGTTGTTTTTCAATAGGTAAGAGCGGTCTATACGCCACTCCACTCTTTCAACGATATCAGCAGAATCAGCTTCAGTAACGGTTCCATTACCAATAACGAAATCTTTATCAACCGGCACATAAAAATTCTTTGATGGCATTACAGAAACCACTTCTCCGCCACCAACGGTGCGTAGATTTTTATCATTTGCAATGTAGTCAATTGCCTGATCTACATTTACAAAGACCTGCCCCGTGTTTCGCGATTCATCTAAGAATACGACATCGCGGGTACCCTGACGGTATTTCGTTTCGCCCAAAGAAAATGGTACCGGATCTGAAGTATAGACCTTTCGCTTCATTTGATTGATATACCAATCTGTATTTAAAAGGCTGAGGTTTACTACCCTAACATCAGTTCTTATACCTTCTACTTCCTGGGCGTACCAAAGTGGGAAAGTGTCGTTGTCGCCATTTGTAAATAGAATAGCATTTGGCTCACAACTCTCCAGGTAATTTGATGCAAAATCGCGGGCTGTGTATCTATCAGATCTATTGTGATCATTCCAGCCAACGGCACCCATAAGTATGGGCACAGGTATGGTAATTAAGGCAACAATAACGGCTACTACTGAAGTGTTTTTCATACCTCTTCCGAGCGCATACATAAGTGCCAGCAAACCTATTGCAATACCCCCCATATAGAGTACAGAATAAGAAAAGTAATGTCCACCGCTTTGAATAGATTCCATTAGGAATATAACCACACCTGCTCCAAGTGTAAATCCTGCAGCCTTCATTAGTTCTTTTTTGGAGAGGTTAAATGCGGCGTCAAAAAGGGCATAAACCCCAAGACCTATCCAGATTGCAAAAGCATAAAAAGATCCCGCGTAGGCATAATCACGCTCACGAGGTTGAAAGGGTGTTTGATTCAAATAGATTACAATAGCAAGGCCTGTCAATAAAAAAAGCAGGAAAGTAACAAACCAATCGTCTGGTCTGCGGTAAAGTTGGTATAAAAGCCCCAGCAGCCCCAGCGCAAGTGGCAGCAGGAAAAATCTATTGTAGGCGAAATTGTCTTTCATGCTCGACGGTAGATTGTCTTGAGAGGCAAGTCTTTCATTGTCAATGAAATTTAGTCCAGATAGCCAATTCCCTTCCAGCAGTCCACCATTTCCTTGAATATCATTTTGCTTTCCAGCGAAATTCCACATAAAGTAACGCCAGTACATATAGTTAACCTGGTACTTAAAGAAATAGCGCATGTTTTCTGAAAACGTGGGCTTATTTATAATTGTGGGCTGACCATCACTTCCCATGGTTCTGATGGGTGTGCCAACATAGTTTGACCAGGATTTATATGCGCGAACATGGCTTTCCTGAGGGCTGTACATCCTAGGAAAAGGATCGGTAAACTGAGGGTCGTAATTTACAATTGCACTTTTCTTATCATCAGAAATGATGTATTCTGATTTTATACTATAATCGGTTTGATTCTGTTCTTCGAGAAATTTTTGTGCGTCAAATCTGGTAGAAAACCACTGAACTGTTCTACCTGTTTTGTTTGCTACCACATAGGCTTTTGTGT
>JBBSPH010000400.1:0-1725 GCA_038258985.1 Flavobacteriales bacterium | reverse complement strand
ATATATTGGAAATACGGGCGGTGTATTAAACATGGACTCGCTGGCAATGTGTTTTTTGTAATCCAGCATTGATGGAATTTGTCGGGTTACCTTACCTAATATCTCGTCCTTAACCACAATCAATGTTGCTCCGGCTGGACCCATATTTTTCTGGGCGCCAGCATAAATCAGGTCATATTTGGTAAAATCGCGCTGTCGGGACATGATATCGCTGCTCATATCACAAATTAGCGGCACGTTGACATCTGGAGTCGACTGTAGTTGGGTTCCAAAAATCGTGTTGTTGGTTTGAAAATGAAAGTAATCCACATCTTCAGGAACAGTGTATCCTTTTGGAATGTAATTATAATTGTCTTCTTTAGAGGAAGCAACGATGTGAACCTCACCAAACATTTTAGCTTCTTTGATTGCTTTATCCGACCATGTTCCTGTATCCAGATAAGCTGCTTTTTTCTCTAGGAGATTGTAGGCTACCATCAAAAACTGCATGCTGGCACCACCACCCAAGTAGATTGCAGAATAACCCTTGCCATTTAAACCTAAATGCTCGAGGGCCAGCGACTGTGCTTTTTCCATTACCGCTATAAAATCCTTACTGCGGTGAGAGATCTCTAGAATGCTTAAGTCGTTGAAATTGAGCACCGCATCGGCTGCTTTTTTAAGAACTTCTTGAGGCAGTACGCATGGACCAGCGCTAAAATTATACTTCAGCATAGAGAGAGTTTTTTAATGACACCAAAGGTGCAAAATTGAACGGCTATCTCCCATAAGTTTGGGAACTCTTTTTTAGGATAATTTCAACAGGAATTGAATTGTATCTACACCATCTGCAAAATCTGACAATCCGGGCATCTGTGTCTTTCCAAAATCCACCAACTGTGGTGCAGCCATCCCTTCAACTGCGGGTTCTAAAGATGTCTGAAACTCTTTGCTGGCTACCACACACTGCAGGTCGTCTGCGGTATTGGTGATCTGCATGATTAAGTCTTCTTCACTAGCATAATAGCTGTAACCCAGCGAGGCGATAGGAGAGGCATAACTCGATTTTTCTTCTTTAATGATCAAGAACTCATTATCCAGCAACTTGAATTCACTCATCAAGTACACCGCCTTGTTGTAATCGTAGTTATTGGAATATTTGATGAAATTGATCAATTCCCGCTTCTCATACATCGCTTTGAAAAAGGAATCAAAATTATACTCCAACGGCACTTTAAGATGGCTAACGCTGCGACAGCCCAGTCCAAAAAACAGGAAAACATCATCGCTTAGCGCAACCAGTTCTTCGCGAGTTTCCTTTCCAGTTAAGATCGCTAGGGAGTTTCGGTTCTTGCGTATAATGTTGGGCTTCTTTCCAAAATAATGCTCAAAGTACCGCGCGGTATTATTGCTACCAGTAGCGATAACGGCATCAAAGTCAGTCAATTTCCCGTCGGTGAAGGAGTAGGATTCTGCAAGTTCTGGGCAATCCGCACCCGCGAGTTGCAGTAGAAGCGGTAACAAGACATCATCGTTGCCACTAGTCTTTATAAGTGCTCGATGACCTGTCAATATAATACAGAGTACATCGTGAAAACCTACCAAAGGAACATTTCCTGCGGCAATGACGGCAATATCTCTAGCTACTATGTTTTCTAAATGGTAGGGTGCGATCCACGTTGTCAAATTTTGTTCAGTTAAGGCTTGTGCCCATTGATCCAGCGCAAAAAGTAAATTGTCTTTGGT
>JBBSPH010000399.1:0-1727 GCA_038258985.1 Flavobacteriales bacterium | reverse complement strand
GTATAGGAGGGAATCTTGAATTTTTCGATTCCGTATTCAAGAAATTAGATGTTAAGGTTACTGGGCTTACCTCGAGCGAGGACGCCAGCGAACTGCGTGCAAGAATACAGCCGCAAGTGGGATTTGATGTAGAAGATACAGAGGTAGCCTTAGGACTGGAACTGGATTATTTGACGGGAACATTTGATACGCAAGGATTGAGACCAGCACAAACTGACTATTCTTACCTAAGTTTCAATGCTAATCCGACCATCAATCTATATGATGATGACTATAAATTAGAACTGGGCGCCACTATCAACTACTTGAGCGATATTGAAGCCAGTGATGGCAGATTTAAATTTTATCCAGATATCAATGCGAGTTATAAGTTATTGGATGAGAATGTCATAGCATTCACTCAGATCACGGGAGGTCTTGATATGAATAGCCTGCAGCAATTTGCAGATGAAAATGTTTTTGTCGCGCCAGCAATAGACATCAAACCTACCGATCGAGTGATCGATGCACAGTTGGGTGTGAAAGGACAAATTTCCAATACGGTGGGCTACAAAGTTTACGGTGGATACAAAAAAGAGAATGACCGCTATTTTTACACAAAGGACGTGGGCCAGGTGCTCATTGTGGCCGAGGGACCTAATCTAGGCAATGTGTTTTATACGCAATATGGCGATCTGGCGACAACCTTTTTTGGTGGTTCTTTGAGTTTGGATGTTAGCTCAAAATTGAATTTGACCGCAACTGGCCAAAGCATGAGTTATGAGGTAGAGAATGGTGAGAATTTTGAAAACACCGCTTCCCAACTGCCCAATTTTACGGCAGATATTACAGGAACCTACCAAATCAATGACAAACTCAATATAGGAACTACAGTCTATTTTGTGGGCGAGCGTGACGTTTACCGCAATGGTGCCGTCGGTGTTCAAACACTGGACTCATTTGTAGATCTCAACCTTGATGTGAATTACCAAATCAATCCGCGACTTACTGCTTTTTTACGTGGTAATAACCTAACCGGTGGTAATTATGAATATTTCTTGGATTATCCCGTGCAGGATCTACAAGTCTTGGGTGGTGTAGTTTACAAGTTTAATTTTTAGCAATAGCTCTCTTTCTAGGAATAAAGCGACGTAGAAGCTTATGCTGAGCGGAGTGGAAATGCGAAAGTGGAACAGTCCAAAAACTTCTTTGCATCATAAAAGACCACTCACTGTGGTCTTTTTTATTTAATTGAATTTCTATAATGAACCTAAAGTCGTCGACGGGATCCGAAATTAACGAAGAAGAAATCCCGTAGCAAACTAATTTTATACAAAACCTGCTTTACCGTATTTTTGAGTCATGAAAAAACTTACCATCCTCGCCATCCTCTTTATTCTATTCAGTTGTCAAAATAAAGATGCAGACAACTATGTAGATGCCATCTATCAAAACGGAACGATTTATACCGTGGATAATAATTTCTCTACAGCTACTGCAATGGCGGTAAAGGACGGGAAAATATTTGCAGTCGGTTCTCAAGCAGAAATTGACGCACTCAATTTGAAGGCAGATACCATCATTGATCTTGCCGGACAGTTTGTTTACCCAGGATTAATTGATGCGCATTGTCATTTCTATGGTTTGGGACAGCAATTGCAACGAGTTGATCTAGTTGGTACCACGAGCTATGAGGAAGTCCTTCAAAAAGTAAAAGCTTTCCAAGCAGAAAATAATAAGTCATTCAT
>JBBSPH010000398.1:0-1745 GCA_038258985.1 Flavobacteriales bacterium | reverse complement strand
TAAGGGCAACTTTAGTGGACTCATTGCTGGTCAACGCGGTCTTTAAAATGGACATAATAGGTGTGATACCGCTACCGGCAGCAATCAATAATAAATCGCCATTATCTGTGGTATCATGGACAAACAGACCGTCTGGAGGAGCTAATTCTAGCGTGTCGCCCGCCCGCAATGTCATGGCATAATTGGAAAAAACACCTTTATCCACCGCCTTCACCACTACCTTTAATTCATTGTCTACAGGCGCGCTACTTATGGAGTACGCGCGGCGCAGTTCATTGCC
This sequence comes from Flavobacteriales bacterium, assembly GCA_038258985.1. Classification (GTDB taxonomy): domain Bacteria; phylum Bacteroidota; class Bacteroidia; order Flavobacteriales; family Flavobacteriaceae; genus Nonlabens. Next base: position 1,465 of record JBBSPH010000398.1, on the reverse strand, counting down.
ATCGATAGTGGTTTTGAGTGTTAGGTATTGCCCTGCCTTATACTGGAACTGTGACTGCACATCTTCCCGAATATCAAAAACAATCTCTACCGCTCTAGAGGTTACCTTAGTGACTTGTTTTATGGGCAGTTCATGGAAAATCATAGCTCGAATTATTGGGCTGCAAAAGTAAGAAACACCCGCAAGGATGTAACATATTTAATTTTATCTTCACTAATCTTGCATCTAACGAATTCATTATGTTTAAAATTTTTGCAAGTCTCGAATGGAAAAGCTTTGTACGGTCTGCTGCATTTAAACAGAACCTTTTCTTCAAGATTTTTATAGGCTTTTTTGCGTTTTTATTCTTGATCGAGTTTGCTGCCGGTGGCGCTTTCATTTATTATCTGCTAGAGGAATTTATTGAAGAGGGGAAATTAATTGCTTCTGATCCGTTTGCCTTAGTCAACAAGTTCCTGATTTACTGGTTTGCGATCGATTTGATCTTCAGGTACTTTTTTCAAAAAATGCCGGTGGCCAATATCAAGCCGCTGCTCTACCTGCCCTTTACCAAAGGAAAGATTGTAAAATATGCGATTGGTAAAACGGTTATTTCTTTTTTCAATATTCTGCCCGCATTTTTCTTCATCCCATTTTCAATTGTCTTGTTGATAGAAGGTTACGATCCTTTGGGAGTCTTGAGCTGGCATCTGGCAATGCTTTCCATCACTTTACTGCTCAATTTCCTAAATGTTTTCCTTAATAATCTGGACAAAGTCTTTTATCCGGTTGTGGCAATTATTGCAGTAATGGCAATCGCCCAATATTACGGTTACTTTGATATAACATTGATAACTGGGCCGGTGTTTGCCTTTTTCTATAACCAGCCGTGGAGCTTTATAGTGCCGCTTATTCTAGCTGTAGCTACTGCCCAGGTAGCGTATACCTATTTTAGACAGCAGCTTTACCTGGATGCAGGATTGCAAACCAAACAGGAAACTGCCGAAACCCAAAATTTGGAATTCCTTAACCGTTTTGGAAAGATTTCTACTTATTTGAAAAACGATATCAAGCTCATCAAACGCAACAAGCGCGCGAGAACTACATTTATTATGGGCTTTTTGTTTATTCTGTACGGATTGTTCTTTGTAGGTGGTTTGTACGTTGGCTCTGATTTTGGAAAAGTATTTGCCGCGTTGTTTTGTACGGGCGGTTTCCTATTTAGCTTTGGTGGTCTGGTTCCCTCTTGGGACAGCAGTTACTACAAATTAATGATGTCCCAGAATATTCCGTATCGGGAATTTTTGTTGAGTAAATGGTGGCTGATGGTCGTTATGACGGCAATTAGCACGGTATTCAGCTGTTTCTATGTTTACTTTGGGATTGAATGGCTATGGGCGATTCTCGCTGGTGCGGTTTACAACATAGGTTTGAATGCATCTGTCACGTTGTTGGGCGGTGCATATGTAAAAACGCCGATTGATTT
>JBBSPH010000397.1:0-1767 GCA_038258985.1 Flavobacteriales bacterium | reverse complement strand
CTCGTGCTTTATCCTGAAAGCGATGATGTGTGGATTATCTTTTGAAATTAACTTGATCATGGTAGGCAGATTACGCTCTTTAAAGATAGAGATTAATAACTGCATATCGTTATAACAATGAAAGACTTACGGTTTAACTTTTATTCATACAAAAAAATGCACCCTGATGAAAGGTGCATTTGCTATGATAAAATCAAAAACCTATCCCAGTAGGGCAATAATTTGATCTGCTAGCTCTTCGCCTATACGGTCTTGTGCCTCGTTGGTAGCAGCGCCTATGTGAGGTGTAAGCGATAGTTTGCTATTCATCATCAAGGTGATTTCTGGATTGGGTTCTTTTTCAAATACGTCCAATGCAGCAAAACTCAACTGTTCATTTTCCAGAGCATCTACTAGAGCAACCTCATCCAGCACTCCTCCACGAGCGGCGTTGACAACAGCCGCACCCTTTTTCATCATCGCAAATTCCGCTTCTCCTAAAACATAACTTTTTTGCGCAGGAACGTGCAGGGAGATAAAGTCTGAAGTCTTGAGTAGCTCATCCTTACTTACTAGAGGTATTTTTATCTTGATTTCCTGACCGTCGAACAATTTCCAGGAAACAGTCGGTTCAGTTTCTGCAAAACTATCGTGTGCCACGACGTTCATTCCCACACCAGCAGCAATTTTGGCCACTTCCTGACCTATGCGTCCTATACCTATAATTCCCAATGTCTTGCCTCTTAGCTCAATGCCTTTGCCATAAGCCTTTTTTAGACCACCAAAGTTACTGTCACCTTCCAAAGGCATGTTTCTGTTGGAATCATACAAAAAACGAACGCCACCATAAAGATGTGCAAAAACTAATTCAGCGACACTAGCGCTGCTTGCCGCTGGCGTATTGATGACTTGAAGTCCTTTATCCCGTGCGTACTGTACGTCAATGTTATCCATACCCACGCCGCCACGACCTATTACCTTAAGACTAGGGCAATTATCGATCAATTCCTGACGAGCAGTTGTAGCAGACCGCACAAGCAAAACGCTTATGTCGTTCTTATTTATATAATCCTTAAGTTGATCCTGGGCAACATTGGTGGTTATTACCTCATAACCTGCTGCTTGTAGTTTGTCTATTCCGCTTTTGGAAACGCCATCATTGGCGAGGACTTTCTTACTCATAGTTATTGATTTGTAAAACCGCCGTAAGGCGATGTTTTTTTATCCAGCCAGCGTTCTGCGGCTAGTTTTGCTTTTGTTGAAATACGTTTACAGCCAGACCGCAGTTGCGATTCAGCAGTCATAAGCTTAACTCTGTAAACAGCTAGATTTCGTTGTGAGGTTTGCATCTTAAATAGGATATTAACTCGTACGTTCCAATTCTGACATTGCGTCCACCAACGTCTGTACACTTTCCACACTCAAGGCATTGTACATACTGGCACGGTAACCACCTACTGATCTATGTCCATTAAGCCCATTGATTCCAGCCTCCTTAACCATGGCATTAAAACGATCTGTAAGGGATTCATCATGCAAAGAAAATGTTGCATTCATTTTAGAACGGTCTTCCTTATCAACAACAAACCCTTTAAATAATGGGTTTCTGTCGATCTCATTATAAACCAGATCTGCTTTTTTATTATTGATTTTTTCAATCCAATCGATGCCACCATTCTCTTTTAACCATTCTAGCGTCAACATGGTGGTATATATTGGAAATACGGGCGGTGTATTAAACATGGACTCGCTGGCAATGTGTTTTTTGTAATCCAGCATTGATGGAAT
>JBBSPH010000396.1:0-1819 GCA_038258985.1 Flavobacteriales bacterium | reverse complement strand
TCTCTTAAATCAATAATAATGGCATCTGCTGTTGAAAGGTATTTCATTACGGCATCTACTTTTGGTATATCCTCTCTTCGGAAGCCTTTTAATTCCACATAGCCCACATTGCCTTCCAGCATGTCAATTTTTCCAAATCCTCCATCTCTAAACCTTTCCATGTTGTTGAGATGACGGGTGATAAAGTTGGTTTCCTGACTTTCCTCATTATCATGGGGCGGTGGTGGCGGAGGAACAATATTCAAATGCTTGTCTTTTGTGATTTTCTGCATTTCTACAGAAAGCGCTTTTGCAAATTTTGGAGGATGATGAAAGTCTTGGAAGAATTTCACATCGAGCAGAGAGTCCAAATGCGCATTGGTTTCTTTGGCTTTGTCCAGAAAAATATAGTTTTGCAGCATGAGCTTTTGTGCCTTCCTGACCAGATCCGCATTCGATTGAGCATGATTTAGGGATGGCAGACAAATTAAAATTACACTAATGATTCCTTTTAATCGATTTATCATAGTTGCTTTATTTTTTCTGACAGCAACTTAGAAATAAAAGAAAAGAAAATTATTGTCTGTCGACAGACTGGAGGTTACTGTAGACAGAGAGATGAAAATAAATAGGGTTATAATATAAGCACGAGCCAGAAGCTCGCTCTAGCGCAGTTTACTTCTTAATTTACAGGGGGCCTTGCTAACTCTATCCCAAAAGTATAATCAGTATATTTTTGGTGTAAAGAGTGTCTATATTATGCTTGACGAACCGCGGTAAACAGCTTATCTCAAAAAATATCGGAAAGCCACATATAGGTCTAATCGTGGGCTTATGGCTCACGGTCTTTTACTCGATTGTGGACCTCATTCTTTGAAGATAATATCGATTTTGTTGTAGCAAAAGAAAGCACAAAGATTGGTTTTGCTGGAATTTAAATCGTATAATTGAAGCCTTATTTTATTTCCGAAGCTTATGCGTTATACTTCCGTTTCCAGCTATCCTTTCAACATCTTAGCTTCAATACTTCTACTGAGTATTACTACTAGTTGTTCCGATTCAAATAAAAATCATTATATACTGGACACATCTCCATACACCTCCAAATTTGGAAAAAACGTACTGGTATTTGACGATTCCATGGATCAGGATCGCATAAAGATGACTCTCAAAGCGTTACACGAACAGCAGAAGTATAACGAATTTGGCTCAGAACGATACGCATTACTATTCAAACCGGGAACCTATGATTTAGACATCACCGTAGATTATTATGTTCAGGCACTTGGTTTAGGTAGATATCCCAGTGATGTTATCATTAACGGAGCGGTACAATCAATCACAACTACTAGTAGCAACAATATTGCTAACAAGGTTACAACTATGTTTTGGCGTGGTGCAGAGAATTTCAAAGTTGTGCCACCAGATCGTGAAATGATTTATTGGGCAGTATCACAAGCAGCTCCTTACCGCCGTATGCATGTGGTCGGTGATATTAATTTCGATAAAGGCAGCTGGGCAAGTGGTGGCGTTTTAGCAAACTCTATTGTCGAAGGTAGAGCAGGCTTAACATCAGGACAACAATGGATGACGAGAAATTCAATCATTGAATCTTGGGAAGGCGGAAACTGGAACAGAGTATTTGTTGGTGTGGAAGGTGCACCAAAAAATACATGGCCAGATCACCCAATAACAGTAATTGATAAAACACCCGTAGTTCGTGAAAAACCATTTCTAACCTTTACTGAATCCAATGATTACGCCGTTTTCGTTCCAGCACTTCTTCGGGAGACTTCTGGTCCTTCCTGGGCGAATCATGATGAGGATGGTGAACTAATAC
>JBBSPH010000395.1:0-1842 GCA_038258985.1 Flavobacteriales bacterium | reverse complement strand
TGGCAATGACTCCGTCGATTTTTGTGTCCTCCACGATTCCTATGATATCCAGCAGTTGATCGTCCGTCAAATCTGGAGCGATTTTGAGCAGAATTGGTTTTCTCTCAGGCTTTGAATTATTCAAATCTTGCAAGGTTTGCAGGATGTGTGTGAGCGGTTTACGGTCTTGCAATTCGCGCAATCCTGGTGTGTTGGGCGAGCTCACATTTACCGTAAAGTAATCGACGTAATCAAAAAGTTTATTGAAACAAATGACATAATCATCCACTGCATTCTCGTTCGGCGTGAGTTTGTTTTTCCCGATGTTTCCGCCAATTAGCGTGCGCTTTTTGCCTTTAGGATTGTTCTTCAATCGCTCGACAGCAGCATCCACACCGCCGTTGTTGAATCCCATCCTATTGACAATGGCGCTGTCTTCTTTGAGTCTGAAAAGTCTTGTTTTAGGATTGCCGTCCTGTGGTTTTGGGGTTAGGGTCCCTATTTCTATAAAGCCAAATCCTAGGTTAGAGAATTCTTCAAAAGCTTTCGCATCCTTGTCGAAGCCTGCTGCCATACCAACAGGATTCTCGAACTCGAGACCAAACAGATTTCTTTTTAGCGCAGGATGTTGAAGTTTATAAAGCTTTCGCGAAAGCGAACTAAAACCAGGCACTTTGCTTAATAATTTGATCGCCTTGAAAGAAAAATGATGAACACCTTCTGGATCAAAGCGAAATAATAAGGGTCTAATTACGGATTTGTACATGGGAAATGGGTTGGTCAAAAATACAATCGTTAGCCGTTTATTCTATATTTTTACGTCTCTTAAAAATGGATAGATATGAGTAAATATGATGTAATCGTTTTGGGTAGTGGTCCTGGTGGCTATGTGACTGCAATACGTGCTTCCCAACTGGGAATGAAAGTGGCGATTGTGGAGAAGGAAAGCCTGGGCGGTGTGTGTTTAAATTGGGGTTGTATTCCTACCAAAGCGTTGATCAAAAGTGCCGATGTTTTTAACTATCTGAACCATGCGGAAGATTACGGATTGAAAGTTTCTGGTGTTGATAAAGATTTTAATGCCGTTGTAAAACGTTCCCGCGATGTTGCGGAAGGTATGAGCAAAGGCGTGCAGTTCTTGATGAAAAAGAACAAGATCGATGTCGTGATGGGTTACGGAACCTTGAAGAAGGGTAAAAAAATCGAAGTAAAAGCGGAAGATGGATCAGCATCTACTGTTGAGGGTAATCATATTATTATTGCTACTGGAGCAAAGTCTCGTTCACTACCATCCTTACCACAAGATGATGTGAAAGTGATAGGTTACCGTAAGGCGATGACGCTAGAGAAGCAACCTAAGAAAATGATTATAGTCGGGTCTGGAGCAATAGGTGTTGAATTTGCCTATTTCTACCAAACGATGGGGACTGAGGTAACTATCGTTGAATATCTTGACCGTATTGTTCCTGTGGAAGATGTGGATGTTTCTAAACAAATGGAGCGCAGCTTCAAAAAAATAGGAATTAAGGTGATGACTTCTAGCGAGGTGACTAGCGTTGATACCAGTGGCGATGGCGTTAAAGCTACCGTTAAAACTAAAAAAGGTGACGAAGTTCTTGAAGCAGATATCGTATTAAGCGCTGTAGGTATTGAGACGAATCTTACAGGAATAGGACTTGAGGAAGTAGGAATTTCTACAGATCGCGGCAAAGTATTGGTGAATGATTGGTACCAGACTAACATTCCAGGCTATTACGCCATTGGTGATATAACTGCTGGTCCAGCATTAGCGCACGTTGCAAGTGCCGAAGGTATCCTATGTGTAGAGAAAATAGCGGACATGCACGTGGAGCCATTAGATTA
>JBBSPH010000394.1:0-1846 GCA_038258985.1 Flavobacteriales bacterium | reverse complement strand
TTCCCTCCTCAACGCCATTTCCTTAGTTTCACCATCCTCAACCCCACCACCTGGCACTACATAACTTCCCTCATAAACTCCACCCTTACGATTCTTTCCCAATAGCAATTTTTCATCTTTGGAAAAGATAAACCCACCCACAATATCTCGATGTATAGTTCTCATATAAAGATCATACCATACAAGAAACGACTAACTAAAGTACACTTTCCAATTTTATATCCAAACTATTGCAATATTACTGACATGATACTATCATATATATATGGAAGACACACAAGAAAATCAACAAACAACATCACGTATAGAAGATCCTACAAAAGGAATTTCGCATAGCCCTTTATCGGAAAGTGAAAGAAAAGATCCTTTAATTGCATTAAGAAATCTTCCAGGGTATATAACTACAGCTGTAGGCAGAATGTACCAGGATCGAATTCGCGAAGGTGGCGGCGCTCCTGATACTTCAAATCGTGTAATTCTTGCTGCAGCAGGTAAAAGTAAGGAGTCAATCGGAGAAGCAGCAATGGGAGGTGGTATTGTAAGGGCAAATAAACAAATTGAACTTTGGAAAAATAATGGTATATCGATACCTGAAAGTATGCAAGCTGATGTTAAAAACGTATTAGTTCTGGGATTTGTAGGTCTAAATATTGCAGAAGCAGGTGTTTTAATTACTGCAGGAGAGGAACCATATAAACAATTATTGTCTCTTGAAGAAAAAGGCGGGGTTGTAGATTGGGTAAGCGGTAGTGATGGTGATGGAGACAACAGTGGTACTGAGGTGGGATATACAGGTCCAACAGACTCTCCAGGGGGATCATATGCAGATGCAGATAACTTTTGGAGTAAAGACAACTGGAATGATTAGTTTTTAAAGATATTATTAATCTAAAAAAATACAGATTAAACTATTTAGCTGCTCTTAATTGGTTATAAGACGAATACTTTCTTTAACTTTATAAAATTGTTAAAATACTACCATGAGTAAATCTACTATCTCAGGCGGTCTCGTCCACGAACTACCAAATGATCTAAAGACAACAATCATGCAGTCAGAAGAAAATATTCGGCTTTGGGAAAAGATATCTGTCATCGGTCGTAACGAATACATCTGTTGGGTTGAAAACGCCAAACAAGACAAAACTCGACAGAGACGAGTTAGGCGCAGTATAGAAGAACTCCACGAAGGCAAAACCAGACCATGTTGTTGGGTAGGCTGTATCCATCGCACCGACAAAAAACCTAGCAAATGGCAACAAGCTTTTTTGATTGATAAAAAACCTAATACGAAAGCATAATATTTTTTTGTACAATATGATGATACTAAAAATCTTTAAAACGCCTATTCATATTCAGCCGGCAATCTTTTTGCTTATTCCTGTTCTATGGATTGGTGCTACTTGTCTCAACAGATACTGGCATCCCAATCAAAATTTCTGGTTATCCATCTTATTAGGATTTATCACGATGCTACTCTTAATTCTAGCAGATTTTGGACACTCCATCGCCCACATTTCTAGTGCACGCTATTCTGGTTATCCGATGGATGAAATTCGCCTTACTGTTACTCAAATGCCCCACACTCTATATAACAACAACCTTGTTCCGCCAAACGTTCATCGTATGCGTGCCCTTGGAGGACCTCTTTTCAACGCAATCTGATTATTCTTAAGTTTAGCTGTACGCTTTGTATCATCTGCCAATTCAATAGCAACAGAACTAGCAACTTGGTCAGCAGCAGCTCACAGCATGATGTTGCTTATGAGTTTAGCACCGTCACCAATCGTAGATGGTGGAACTATTTTAAAATCCAAATTAGTCGAGAAAGGTTGGTCTGAATCTGCAG
>JBBSPH010000393.1:0-1944 GCA_038258985.1 Flavobacteriales bacterium | reverse complement strand
TTTCGCGAAAGAGGAACATTCCTCTAAATGTGGACAATTTTCATTATTTTAATTAACTGATTTTTCCAACAAATTGTTTTGTGAATCCTAATTTATTATACGTATACAGATGAAAACTTCATTTCTAATTTTAGGTTGCTTGGTAGGATCAGTCTCCATTATCTCCTGTAGTTCAGAAGATGTAGAGGATCCGGAACGTATTGAGCTCATAAATCCAGCGCCATCCAATCCGGTTGACCCCAGCGCCGTGAATATTGACTTTTCTAATTGGAAGGTCACCTTACCTGTAGATCGCAATAGTGATAATAGTCCAGATGAGTATGCCCCCAGTCAACTAGTAAACGGTAAATACCGTTCGCTCGCTGCGCTTGAAGGGTTTATGTATGATGATACTGACCAGAAAGGAATCATTTTTCATACAAAATATGAAAGTGCTGGAGCCACTACAACTAATAGCGATTTTCCCAGAACGGAATTGCGCGAGTTGATCAATCCTTCTAATTCTAGAGTTAACTGGAATATTGCCTCTGGTGGAATAATGAAATTACGATCGCAGGTGATCGCAGTTTCCAACAATACGGGAACGGGAAGTTTGCAAAAGGATCGATTTATTGTCGCTCAAATTCACGGAATTATAAATCCCCAAGATGTACAGAGACTAGGATTGACAAGCGACGCCGCACCACCATTGTTAAAGATGCAGTGGCGCGATGGTGACCTATATGCATACAAGAAAACGCTTAAAAATGAGAATACCACTGGCGATGACCTGTACAGCAAAAGCGATGATATTTGGACAGACGTTTCCTATAATTTTGGAAAGGTAGGTTATGAACCATTTGACATTGAAATCAAAGCAAGTGCTGGCCGCATAGATGTCACCGTCAATGGAAAATCCCATACGTTTCAAGATGTGAGTCTTGCAAAATGGAAATTTGACAGCTATTTCAAAGCAGGCGTTTATATGCAAACGACAGATCCTAATGGATTTGCTACGGTTAAACTGTATAGCCTATCCGCTAGTCATTAATTCAATTAGAATGAATTCTTAAAAAGAAAATCCAACTAATCTCTAGGGATCGGTTGGATTTTCTTTTTAGATTACAAAATTTATATATTACCTTAAATTATGGACACATTTATAAGAGAGGATTTTTTATTGCAATCTGAGTTTGCGAAAAAGTTATATCACAACTACGCAAAGGATCTTCCCATCATTGATTACCATAACCACCTATCTCCTAAAGATATAGCTGAAAACCGCTCTTTTGAGAATATCGCACAGGTCTGGCTGGCAGGCGACCATTATAAGTGGCGCGCTATGCGCGCTTTAGGCATCAATGAGAGATACATTACTGGAGATGCTACAGACGCAGAAAAGTTTCAAAAATGGGCGGGTGCGGTGCCTTATACTGTTCGCAATCCCTTGTATCACTGGACTCATCTGGAATTACAACGTTACTTTGGAATAGGTGAATTATTAACGGCAGATAACGCGATAGAGATCTACGAACAAACGAATGAATTACTGGCTCAAAAATCTCATGCTACCGTTGGCTTATTGCAACTGCAACATGTAGAAGTACTGTGCACGACAGACGATCCCATAGATTCTCTACAATACCATAAGTCCATTGCAGACCAGGGTTTGAGCCCGCAAGTGCGCCCGACCTTTAGACCTGACAAGGCCTTTGCCGTAGAGAATGCATCAAGTTACAACTCTTACATAGACGCCTTATCTGAAGCAAGTGGTATAGAAATCAACAACCACACAGACTTATTGACGGCACTTGAGAATAGAATCGACTATTTTCACGAGCATGGATGTCGCCTGTCCGACCATGGACTAGAGCAGTTGTATTATTTTGAGAATGAGAAATACGATATCGATCAGTTGTTTGAAAGTGTTAGAAATAGTGAAGAATTGGCAGATGTACATGTGCG
>JBBSPH010000392.1:0-1966 GCA_038258985.1 Flavobacteriales bacterium | reverse complement strand
TAGCCATACATCGCGAGTGATACCACCAAAAATAAAGAAGTCGCTCTTTTGACTTGGGATCACCTCTGGATCATAGCTATTATCTACCCGCACCATAATTTCATTCTTACCAGATTTAAGCGCTTTAGTAATGTCAATATCAAATCCTATATAGCCACCTATGTGGCCGCCAACTTCAGTTCCATTGACAAAAACTTTGGTAACGATATTGGAACCTTCAAAGTATAATTCGTAAAGCATGGCTGGATCTACCTTGTCCATAGTAATCTCTTTCTTATACCAGCTGGCACTTCTACGATAGCCGGGATCAAGGTCTGTTGCATCCAGTGCATTCCAAGAATGTGGCAAATTGATGGATTCCCAGCCAGTGGCTGCATTTGCAGCAGTTAAACTTGTTAGTGGTTGCTCGAGATAGGACCAGCCACTATTGATGTTTTTGACATTGCGATCAAATGCCGTAGGTGGATCGATAGTTGCATGGGCAAAAACTCCACAAAATAGGAGTGCAATGAATTGTACTTTGATGAGTGATGCTAATAGATTCTTTTTCATATCAATTGAGTTCTTTTAAACGTATGAGTGTTTCCAGGAAATAGTAATCGCCGTAAACGATTGGTTCGTCTATTTCATCATTTTTCGGCCAGTTGCCGGTACTGTGATCCAGTATAAATGGTGCATCAAGTTCTGCAGGAAGTATGTATTCCGCAGTTTGTAGCGTGCTAGCCACTTTTTCACTGTAATCAAGAAATCTACCGTCTTTAGTGAAACCATAGAGTTCTACCATCGCGCTGGCTATAACTGCTGCTGCGGAGGCATCCCTAGGAGCATCTGGAATTGCCGTATCGTCAAAATCCCAATACGGGATTCCATCGACAGGGAACCGTGGGTGATTCAGGTAAAAATCGGCCGTTTTAATGGCTTGATCCAGGTATTTTTGATCTTTGGTATAGCGGTAAGACATGGTAAATCCATAAATAGCCCATCCTTGACCACGAGCCCAAGAGGAATCATCATTGAAACCTTGATGTGTTATTTTTTCTTTGACACCACCAGTTAGCGTGTCATAAACCACCACGTGAACGGTGCTATTATCATCTCTAAATTGATTTTTCAATGTGGTATCTGCATGGGTTACAGCCATGTTGTGATAAGTGCTGTCGCCAGAAATTCGGGTTGCTTCAAAGAGCAGTTCCAGATTCATCATGTTATCAATAATCACAGGAAATTCCCACTTATCGGCATTGAAATCCCAAGAGCGTAGAGAGCCTACATTCTCATTAAATCGCGTGGATAGTGTCTGTGCGCTTTTAAGAATTACCTGCTTGTACTCTTCTTTACCAGTCTGCTCAAAAGCCTCGCCGTAGCTACACCAAATCTTGAATCCCATATCATGGGTCTTGCCATTCAACTCTTCTTTTTTCATGTAGGGAAGCCATTGTATTGCGCTTTCGCGAAAGCGATCTTCACCAGTTAGTGTATGCAATTGTAGCAGATTACCAACAAAAAACCCGCTGGTCCAATCCTTAGATGGAACCTTGATCGTTGCATTCTTCTTCCTACTATAACTGCGCGGGAACGATACGGAATCCACCGGGTAGCTAGCCAGTTGATCATATCTTACCATTAATAGTTGTTCAACACTTAAGTCGTTAATTGTTGGTTCTTCCTCTTTCTGTGATTTGCACGAGATTAAAAAACAAGCGCTGCAAATAAAAAGAATTGTGTTTCTTGTAAAAATCATAAAATTCAAATATTGATATAAATTTTGAAGGCGTAGAACAGGCTATTTGTAAAAGCTAAAAATAGGTCTATTCTAATGATCGTGTGACCAAATAAGGTGCATAAACATCCCAACTTTGGGTATTATCCTTTCAATAAAATTAATTATTACCCTGTTTCTGACTTCTTAGATTTATTATCGCCTTTTCTACTGATGACAAAGCAAACCGTAAACAATTTGCTCTTT
>JBBSPH010000391.1:0-1977 GCA_038258985.1 Flavobacteriales bacterium | reverse complement strand
GCTCGTCCAGGTTGGTCAACAATCCTGCGAGGTCACCAGGTTTATCGAGTACAGGCCCAGATGTCACCTTGATACCCACGCCTAATTCTGCCGCAAGAATGTGCGCCAATGTAGTTTTTCCTAGTCCCGGTGGACCATGGAACAGAGTATGGTCCAGCGCATCACCACGCTGATTTGAGGCAGCAACAAAGACTTTTAGATTCTCAAGAATTTGGTCCTGTCCAGCAAAATCGTCAAACGATAATGGCCGCAATGCGCGCTCAATATCATGTTCTTCGTTGGAGAGACTTTGGCCGGTAGCATCCAGATTTTCATTCATGTTTCAAATATACTCGATAGGTGTATGGATTCCCTTTGTTGCTGTGAAGTTGTGGGTTTTCCGCTTTCGCGAAAGCGAAATACCCTTAAACATTATGCAATTAACTTGATTTTAATAAATATGGACAACAAGCATTCTATCTTCAAAATAAAAATATGAAACCACAACAAAAAGTACCTAGCCTAGATGTCAATTTGATCAACGGTACCCAATGGTCAATGGAAAAACAGAATCCCGAAAAGTACACGATGATTCTTTTTTATCGTGGCATACATTGTCCAGTTTGTAAAAAACAGCTGGAAAGTTTAAAAGAAAAATTGCAGGATTTTGTTGATCGAGGCGTAAATGTAATTGCCATAAGTATGGATACCGAGGCCAAAGCTAAAAAAGCTGGTGAAGAGTGGGATATTGAAAGCATTCCCGTAGGATTTGAACTGTCTAAAGAAAAGGCGAAAGAATGGGGACTATTCCTTTCTAAAGGAATCAGTGATAAAGAGCCCGATTTGTTCTCAGAACCTGGTATGTTCTTGATTAAAAAGGATGGAACGCTTTATTGTTCCTCTGTGCAGACAATGCCTTTTGCAAGACCAGCACTGGATGATTTACTAAAGGCGATTGACTTTATTGAAGATAAGGATTACCCTGCCCGTGGCGAGGCGTAGATCTCACATTCTTGGAATTAGAACCAATAAAAAAGGTGGAGCAAATGCTCCACCTTTTTTTATGTACTAAATAAATGTTAGTGATTCATTTCTTCTTCCTTAGGTTGCAATGGTATGTGCTGTGGTACATAATCTTGACCAGCAATCACATACTCATCTTCCTCATTCAGTTTAGAGTAATCGTAAGGCCATCTGTGCACGTGCGGGATTGCTCCAGCCCAGTTACCGTGGATATGCTTATCACCTGTAGTCCATTCCAGTGTATTGGATTTCCATGGGTTCGCTGGCGCTTTTTGCCCAAAGAATATACTCTTCACAAAATTGTAGGCAAATGCTAACTGTGCAACTGCGGTAAATAATGCAAAATAAGTGATTAAAGAGTTGGTGTCAGCCAAATCATCAAAATACGGGAAATTGGTATTGGTGTAATAACGTCTAGGTAGTCCAGCCATACCGATAAAGTGCATCGGGAAGAAAACCCCATAAGCTCCTACCGCAGTCATCCAGAAGTGAACGTAACCTAAGTTTTTGTCCATCATGCGGTTAAACATCTTAGGGAACCAGTGATATACCCCTGCAAACAGTCCGTATAAAGCAGAGATACCCATTACCAGGTGAAAGTGTGCTACAACGAAATACGTATCATGAACGTTAATGTCAAGTGTACTATCACCCAAAATAATTCCTGTCAAACCTCCAGTGATGAAAGTTGATACCAATCCTATGGAAAATAGCATGGCTGGATTCATTTGGAGATTTCCCTTCCACAATGTTGTGATGTAGTTGAAGGCCTTTACCGCGGATGGGATGGCAATCAACAAGGTCGTAAAGGTAAATACCGATCCAAGGAATGGGTTCATTCCAGAGATGAACATATGGTGTCCCCATACGATAAACGATAATGTGGTGATACCAATTAACGAGTAAACCATTGCATGATAACCAAAAATAGGCTTGCGTGAGTTTACCGACATTACCTCAGAAGCTATACCCATT
>JBBSPH010000390.1:0-1982 GCA_038258985.1 Flavobacteriales bacterium | reverse complement strand
TTGCTTTGCAATATCCTTAAGGATCTTGAGGTGATGGCGGGTATGTATCTTCATGAATTTTACGGCCTCATCGCGCTTTAGTGAGCCGAATAATGGGTGGCGCATATGCGCCCATTCTGGCATGTGGTTGACAGAATTTACCTGATGGAATGCATGATCTGCACGTGCTTGTATGATTTCTTTTCTCAGCTCGCTTTTTACGGGTAGCACATCTTTAGGAGACTTTCCTTTTCCACGTGGTATCCATCCTGTGGTCATGATCACCCATTTCATGAGTGAGGATTTCGGTTGGTAATCTTCCTTTTTGGATTTGCGCATTATTTCAGGTATACCTTCCAGGATACGCAGGCTATGATCTACATGCCAGTATATTCCCTGTTCAGATACGCCAGGCTTTTGCAGGTCTCCCACGGCAAGGTAATTTTCTAGCTGATCAAGTTCCTGCTGCAACGGGTTTTTCATGAAAAAGATTTAGTTCTAAAGTACGTTATCTATATGATAAACCCTGTCTGCAAAAGGTAGGTTTTGAGAAGCCTTTTTACCTAGCATCACTTTTCCTAAAGGAGAATCTGGCGATAAGACGATAACGTCCTGATTCAAAACATTTATTTTGCCCAAAGCTATGGAAAGATAAAATGTACTTAGGTCTGTAATGATCAGCGAGCCTCGTTCTATGGACGTCGACACATTATTCGAGTCAATAGTTTTCAGCTGATTCATACGCGTGCGAGCTTCCACTTGCTGCCGTTTGTAGAGCTCCTCCTGATTCTGAATCATGGCCATTCCCGTTTCATACTTATCACCGGCGCTACTTTTAGTTTCACTGCTTTTGGCTTCCATCAGTTGATCCAGATTGGACTGGATGGTATCCAACTGTTGCTGTACCAATTCAATACAGCGCAAGTACACCTTGGTTTTAAGGGTTGTTGTTGGTTTCGCCACAGGACTATATGCGCTGTCGCAAAACAAAATCCACCGTGTGTAGCACGCCGTTGAACGCGGTGATATTTGTAGCGGTTATTTGGGTGCGGGTTTCACTGCCATCCAGAATGGTGAAACCTGTGCTGGTATTTAAAACAAAAGTTCCCATGCCTATAGGGTCGAGGACCTGCCCTTCCTGAAAATCTTCCAAGCGCAACCCTTGGTTCCCTAATACATGGTATAATAATTTATCCGCGAGGTCATTCTGATTAAGGACATCCTGTAAATTATTCAAATTGTCATTAGGATTCACCGCGATTAACGAAGTAAAGGCTGCATTGCTGGGAGCAAATACGGTAAACGGTACACGAGCATTTTCAACATCATTTAATGTTGTTCTGAAACCTTCTTGATTTAGAGCAGTGACTAAATTGGTAAAATCTGGATTTGCAGCAAGCAGCGTATAGAGACTAGGCAAAGCGAGCACATTATCCACCACATGGACTATACCATTGCTGACTCTATTATCGGCATTAGTAACGGTGGCGTTATTGTTCAATTTGAAAACTCTGTTGACAAAGGAGACAAAAACATCCATTTGTGATCCATCAATAGATGCTTGCGTTTTATAGTACTGGGAATTGTATTGATCGGTAGTTCGGGTTTCCGACTGGATATGATACAGGACCAAAGTGCGTAAAAGATCTTCTGGTATTGCAGTAACACTGCTGTAATCGTTAGCCGCAAGGAACACCGCAAATGCTTGATCTGTAGGTGCAAACGTAGTCAGGTTGCCTGAGTTACCCAATGTTTGGTCCAACTGAGTACGCACCAGCGCATCTAGAAAAATAGCATGATCTGGACTTTCCATCAGGAAATCCAAGGTAGTTGGTCCATTTATAATGTTGCCATTATCGTCTTCATCTACACAACTTAGCACACATCCAGTGATCAACACCAGAAAAAGAATCCTCAAACTTTTATACATAACTATACTTACACATAAGGCTTGCAAAATAACGAATACCAAGCTGGCCTATTGTTTCCCGCGCGTAAATTTT
>JBBSPH010000389.1:0-2014 GCA_038258985.1 Flavobacteriales bacterium | reverse complement strand
TAGCTGTCTGCAGTGGGGCCAGAAATGGTGCCGCTGCCCATCATATCACCGCTATTGACGCGACAACCATTGATGGTATGGTGTGCCAATTGCTGGGACATACTCCAGTATAAATGCTTAAAATTCGATTTTGAAACTGTGGTAGGTTTACCGTTTTCTGGTTTGATATCGACCTCCAGATGTATGTCATATGTTTTATTACCTTTCTGTTGCAGGTAGTCTAACAACGGCTGTTCTGGCTCTGGCCCTGCGCATCGGAAGGGCTCCAAAGCATCCATAGTAACTATCCAGGGACTAATTGAGCTAGCAAAATTCTTTCCTAGGAATGGCCCTAGTGGGGCATATTCCCATTTTTGTATCTCACGGGCGCTCCAGTCATTGAAGAGCACCATTCCAAAGATATAATCCTCGGCTTTATCTACGGGAATCGGCTGTCCCAGATTGTTTGCATCTGTAGTGATGAAGGCCATTTCCAATTCAAAATCCAAACTTTTTGACGGGCCAAAAATTGGCTTGTCAGCACCCTTGGGCAATTGCTGTCCCTGCGGTCTGTGAATCGGTATTCCTGATGGGACAATAGAACTTGATCTACCGTGATAGGCCACAGGCATGTGTAACCAGTTGGGCAACAACGCATTTTCAGGATCCCGAAACATGGTGCCAACATTTGTCGCATGCTCGCGGCTACTGTAAAAATCTGTGTAATCACCTATTTGCACTGGTAACTGCATTTCTACATCATCCATGTGAAAGATGACTCGATCGCGGTGTTCCTTATGATCGCGCAATTCTGCATTGCCCTTATCAAAAATATCACCTATCCTATTTCTAACAAGACGCCATGTTTTCTTCCCGTCAGATATAAAATCATTCAGCGTATCCTGCATGAACATATCATCAGTGAGTGGCACGTTATTGAAATAACCCAATTCCTGCAGTGCTCCTAAATCAATGGCATGATCGCCGATGCGCGTACCTATCGTTATGACGTTTTCCCTCGTAAGAAAAACACCAAAAGGTATATTTTGAATAGGAAAATGAGAATCCTGGCTATAGCCTATCCAGGAATTTCGGTTTGGGTTATTCGTGATTTTTGGCATGGTTGGGTTTTAATTTGTTAAAAAGTAGTGATCAAATATACCAATCAACCTTACGAACATACCTCTTGTAATGTATTTTTGTATCAAATTTTTCACAAATGGCGGCAATGGACAACGAGATATTTGATTTAATAGAATTAGAGGGAAAACGCCAGCTTTCTGGGCTGGAACTAATTGCTAGCGAAAACTACGTAAGCGAAAATGTGCTCAAGGCAGCTGGATCTATCCTGACCAATAAATATGCAGAAGGTTATCCTGGCAAAAGATACTACGGCGGTTGCGAGGTAGTGGATGAAGTCGAAAACATCGCTATTGCGCGAGCAAAAGAACTGTTCAATGCCGAGTATATCAACGTACAGCCGCACTCTGGTAGTCAAGCAAATACCGCGGTATTTCATGCCTGCCTGAAGCCAGGTGATAAGATACTGGGTTTTGATCTTTCCCACGGTGGCCATTTGACACATGGTTCTCCCGTGAATTTTTCAGGAAAATTATATCAAACATCCTTTTATGGTGTAGAGCAGGAAACAGGTTTGTTGAATTATGACAAGATTCAGGCAATCGCAGAGCGCGAGCAACCTAAATTGATCATTGCAGGTGCATCTGCGTATAGTCGCGATATTGATTACGCTAGATTCCGCTTGATTGCAGACTCGGTAGGCGCAGTTTTACTGGCAGATATTGCTCATCCTGCGGGATTGATTGCCAAAGGTGTTCTGAATGATGCCGTGGCTCACGCACATATTTGTACAAGTACAACCCACAAAACATTACGCGGTCCACGCGGTGGAATTATCATCATGGGAACTGATTTCGAAAATCCCTTCGGTGATCGATTGAAAAATGGTAACCTTAAAATGATGTCTACCTTATTGAATAGCGCCGTCTTTCCGGGAAATCAAGGTGGACCTTTG
>JBBSPH010000388.1:0-2032 GCA_038258985.1 Flavobacteriales bacterium | reverse complement strand
CGGAACAGCAATCAGACCTCGTGCTCATTACGGGAGGATTGGGACCCACCAAAGATGATATTACAAAAACAACCATTTGTAGCTACTTTGACGACCACCTGATCCACAATAACGAGGTACTGGCGCACATACGCGATATGTTTGCCAAATATGTAAAGGATGCCGTTCTTCCAGCAAATGAGCTGCAGGCAATGGTACCTTCAAAAGCTAGGGTTCTCAAAAATGCCTACGGTACCGCTCCAGGAATGTGGCTGGAGAAAAATAATACTATTTTTATCTCCATGCCCGGCGTTCCCTTTGAGATGAAATCCCTGATGCGGGATGAGGTGCTCCCACTATTATCAAAAACGGAGGGTCTACCTTATATATACCACCGCACCATCCTGACGGCAGGGCAGGGCGAGAGCACCATAGCCGCAAGGATAGAGCAGTGGGAAAATGATTTGCCAGCTACCATAAAGCTGGCCTATTTACCCAGCTTGGGATCGGTCCGATTGCGGCTTTCCAGCATGGGTCTTGATCGCGATCTGGTAACCACAGCAGTTGATGAAAGAGTGGTTGCTTTATATACATTGATTTCAGATGTCATCGTGGGAGAGAGCAATGACGAGTCAATGGCACAGCAGATATCTGCTTTATTCAAAAAATATGGATTGACTCTCGCCGTTGCAGAGAGCTGTACAGGTGGTCAAATAGCACAGCAACTGACGGAAAATCCGGGTGCATCACAGTTTTTTATGGGTGCATCGGTCACTTATGCCACAAAGTCAAAAATTGACTTGTTGGACGTTGATCCTCAACTTATCGAGCAACATAGTGTAGTCAGTGAACAAGTGGCGATAGCCATGGCAAAAGGTGCACGCAATAAATTTCATGCAGACATCGCAGTATCCACCACGGGTAATGCAGGTCCCAGTAAGGGTGACAGCGCTGTTCCTGTAGGAACTGTATATATAGGTATAGCCACGGCAACGGGCGCATTTGCACTCGAATTCAATATGGGGAACCACCGTGAAAGGGTGATTCAGAAAACGGTGAACAAGTCATTTGAGTTGTTGCAGAAAGAAATATTAAAATTAGGCGCGATTTAGGTTTGCGTGTTCCAATTTATATTCGTTATTTTGCATTCCGATTTTAAACACAGATAATCATGTCACGAGTTTGTGAACTTACTGGTAAGAAAGCGATGTCTGGGAACAATGTTTCCCATGCAATGAACAAGACGAAGCGTAAATTCAACGTTAACTTGTTCAAAAAGCGTTTCTACCTTCCAACAGAAGAAAAGTGGATCACATTGCGTGTATCTGCTAAAGCAATAAAGAACATCAATAAAGTAGGAATTACTAAAATGGTTAAGGAAGCTCGTGCAAACGGCACCCTTTCTAAGTAACTCTATAGAAGCACAGCACGATGGCAAAGAAAGGCAATAGAATACAAGTAATCCTGGAATGTACAGAGCATAAAGCTACTGGCGAGTCAGGAACTTCTCGTTACATTACAACGAAGAATAAAAAGAATACTCCAGATCGTCTTGAAATCAAGAAATTCAACCCGATCTTGAAGAAAATGACTGTTCATAAAGAAATTAAATAATTAAGACATGGCAAAGAAATCCATAGCAACCCTACAATCTGGGTCAAAACGATTAACCAAAGCCATTAAGATGGTAAAATCACCTAAAACAGGTGCTTATACATTTGTAAGCGCTATCATGATGCCAGAAATGGTGAATGATTTTCTGGAAAAGAAATAGGTTGGTTAATTAAAACTGTATCAAACCGCGTTGCGCAAGCAGCGCGGTTTTTTATTGTCGATTTTTAGATACTTGTATAGAGTTCTAGGTTCAAAGTTTAGGTTTTCGGATCTGAAATTTCCTGTTCTAGGTTTTAAGTTTAATTTAAAACTTAGGCTATTGACATGCGCGCAGCATGGTTACTTATAAAACACTTGCTACCCGCCGTGCTGAAAGGAGTCTAGGAACACCGTCAAGAAATGGTCTAGCGCTATCGTGTCTCACCAGAATGGCGATCAT
>JBBSPH010000387.1:0-2056 GCA_038258985.1 Flavobacteriales bacterium | reverse complement strand
TCGCGCTACCAACAGTACGCGGGTTAGACCTATAAGTAGCAATTTCAATTAGGTCAGAACTGTTGAATACGGCAAGTCCCTTGCCATCCACATCACGTTTAGCGGGCTCAACCTCAAAATTTACAATATCTGAATACCTACTAAATATACTTTTGAGTTTCTCACTGCGAGCAAAAAGCTCAAAACTGCGGCCACGACCTACTTGGTTAAAAAGTTCTCTCGTGATATTAGTCACGCTATTGCCATAATTATCGATGTAGATGATCTGTCCACTAATGGAACTTTGACTTTCGGAAACATGTGGGTGAATGCCTGTAATGGATCGCAGGGATTGTATAGGTTTTCCTATCACCTCGAGTGTCCCGCCGCGAGCGATGTGACAAGCGGTGCTAACAAAGACATCCAATGTTGTAAAGTTTGAGGAAATACGGTCATGAATGTTTATTTCTACCATTTTTTCTGGCCGTAATTTGCTCATGATCAAACCCAGTACGCCATTGTCTGCACAGATGAAATAATGTTCGTTTAATAAAATTGCGATGTGTTTATTTTCTGGCGTATGCTCTGCGTCAACACCTATAATATGGATCGTACCCACAGGGAAAGATGCATAGGCATTTTGAATAATATAAGCAGCTTCTGCAATATGAAACGGACTGACATCGTGGGAAATATCAACAATATTAACCGATTCCAACTCCTTAAAAATCGCACCCTTGACAGCTCCCACATAAGGATCTTTCCAGCCAAAATCTGTCGTCAATGTAATTGTGGCCATGCAGGAAACGCGGGATTGTTGATTAGTTGGTGATTATTTTTTTCTAAGCTGCGCCTGCAACGACCAATATTTATTAATTTCATGGAAGACTAGACAACTAGAACAAAACTAAAAAATAATAGACGCAAACCGTCACTTAATTTACCGCTTTTGAACGAACTTATCATTGATCTTGCAGATGCTAATCCCAGAGAATTTTTTGGTGTCAAAAACAAGAACCTCACATTTCTCAAACAGCATTATCCCAAACTCAAGATTGTGGCGCGCGGCAGCCAGATGAAGGTTTATGGCGACGAGGAACAATTGGCAGAATTTGACAAACGTCTCGAGATGTTACTCAATCACTTTATTAAATACAACAAACTAGACGAGAATACCATCGAGCGCCTGCTTACCGCAAACGAGTCAGAATCCTTTGAGTCAAAGGGAAATGGCGACGTGCTTGTCCATGGCAATAATGGAGCGCTCATACGTCCCAAGACACCCAACCAGCGTAAACTGGTAGAGCTGTGCAAGAAAAATGATATGGTGTTCGCCGTCGGGCCGGCCGGTACGGGTAAAACATACATAGGCGTTGCACTTGCCGTGCAAGCATTAAAAAATCGGGAAGTCAAACGCATTATCATCACACGACCAGCGGTAGAAGCAGGTGAGAATCTGGGATTCTTGCCCGGCGACCTCAAGGAAAAATTAGATCCCTATATGCAACCTATCTACGATGCGCTGCGCGACATGGTACCAGCAGAGCGGCTCGCAGGATTGATTGAAAAGGGTGTTATACAGATTGCTCCACTGGCATTTATGCGCGGTCGCACACTGGATCACGCTTTTGTGATCCTGGATGAGGGTCAAAACACAACCCACGCACAAATGAAGATGTTCTTGACCCGTATGGGTAAGGATGCAAAGTTCTTCATCACGGGCGATCCTGGACAGGTAGACCTTCCTCGCCGTACGATCTCTGGTTTGAAAGAAGCCCTTTTGATTCTACAAAACGTTGAGGGTGTGGGTATCATGTACCTAGACGACAGCGATGTCGTGCGTCACAGATTGGTGAAAAAGGTCATTGCAGCTTATAAAAGCATAGAGAATCAGAATTAAAGTTGTGTTGAGTTCGCTTTCGCGAAAGCGAGCTCACCACAAAACCGTCAATAACTACTTGATAAAAATTAAATCCCACTAGCTGCAATGCAGGTGGGATTTATCATTTTTACACCAAGATCAAAACCTATCCCGATGCATCTATTTGACACAATAACCGATACTAATTTTAGCTTT
>JBBSPH010000386.1:0-2080 GCA_038258985.1 Flavobacteriales bacterium | reverse complement strand
TTGTGGTACCAGATGATATCACTCTCGATAATTTCACCAGAGCGTGGGTCGCTAACACTTGGCCCTACTGCATTTCTGGTTGTACTTGCCACATACCGCACTACGGAATAACGAATATCCTCGGGACTGAATTCTGGATCTTCTTCCGCAGTTGGCGCATCCCTTGCTATAATTGCATTCTTGAAACCAGCTGTTTCAAATGGACCTTGCCAGTCTTCTATTCCTTGTTTGATATATTCTTTTAAGTTCTCTGGGGTACCCGGATCGAGGTAGTAAATAATAGGTTTAACTGGCTCTACCAATTCACCTCTTGCATAAGCTTCTGGATCTTTAGGTTCCAGTCTCCAGCGACGTATGTAGGTTTTCTCATCTGCCTTTAGTGCCTTGCTGGAATAGTCAATTTGGTCTACCGTAAAAAAGCCAACCCTAGGATCGTTCAATCGTGGTTGCATCGGCTTTTCTGGAAGCAAGATCATGGACTGATTCATCTGTAGGCTTATGGAGCCTACCGCACCATTGGATGGCGGCTCTGACGCATTATAGGTAAAGTCTTGTTTGACTTCTACATTCTCTGGAAAACTCTTGATCGAGTTGATAAAACTACGATCACTGTCCAAATTGCGCACTTTGTATTCGGTTCGCATCCTTGATTGCAAACCGCTTAGTGCTGGAATATCAGCGCTAAAGAACTTAGTCACGTCAATCACACTTGCCGTAGAATCCGGACTCATCGCCAGGATGTCAAAAGCATACAATGTAGGCTCGTAATTATTGACTTTTACCGAGTTGCCTATCGCAGCTGTAGAATCCAGGGAAACCTCAGAAAATGATTTGACCTTAATCAGGATTTTATTTTGAAAACGTTCCCACGCAACAACCTGTTCATTTGTCTTACTACCAGCGTTCATGTAGCCACCGCCGAGATTTGCCGGGATCTGGGAAATTCTGCTCACCAACAGCATATCCTTTTTGAGCGTGGTATTGGGTATCTCATAAAAGAATTTATCGTCAATTTGGTGAACCTTGAAAAGACCTTCATCCGTTTTGGCATCTTTGGTAATCACCTTGCTGTAGGGCTTCATTCCTCCCTCTTTTTCTTTAGGTTTTTGGGTTTCGGAGTTCGCTTTCGCGGAAGCAGACTTACCCGTCTTACACCCTGAAAATGCAAGAGTACCGGTAAGAAATGTCGCTAGAATAATTTTTTTATACATAGAAATTGATTGAGTCCACTAAGTTAATCAATAGCGGAAGAACATCGACACCAGTTCTTATATTCGTAGCCAAACTGTTGCCATGAAGTATACCATTTCCAAAGAAAAACCAGTGTACTCTGGTTTTCTAAAAGTGCTGCAAGCCGAGGTTTCCCACGCATCCTTTTCAACTGACACGCAAATCACGGCAAGCCGTGAGTGCCTGGAACGCGGCGACAGTGTAGCTGTTTTGATCTATGAAAAAGATAGTGACAGTTTTATTTTCACAAATCAGTTTAGATACCCATCTGCCCGCAGAAATTCTCCGTGGATGCTGGAATTAGTGGCAGGATCCATGGATGACGATGAAAAGCCAGAAACCAGTGCCAAACGAGAAGTGCTGGAGGAAATAGGCTATAACATAAATAAATTGGAAAAAATCGTTACCTATTTCCCATCCCCAGGCGGTTGCTCTGAAAGGATTACCGTCTTTTACAGTGAAGTAACTGCTGATCAAAAAACAGCAGATGGTGGTGGAAAGAATGATGAGAAAGAAGATATTGAAGCGGTAAGAATTTCTAAAACTGCCGCAAAAAAAATGCTCCAAAATGGAGCATTTAATAACAGCATTACGATAATTGGATTACAATGGTATTTTTTGAATAAGCTTTAAGCCGAAAAATATTTAGAAATGCTAAGGTAATTTTTGACCTAAGTAAAACACCATAGCTCCCGCCATATAACACGCCACATCCCATATATCACTGGTGTATCTTACAGAGGTTTGAGGTAAATAATACTCAAAGTAAATTGAATATAGCACAACTAAACTCAATAGACTTAAAATACCAAGGCGCAGCTTCTGATTGCCTTTTATTAACCATACTATG
>JBBSPH010000385.1:0-2114 GCA_038258985.1 Flavobacteriales bacterium | reverse complement strand
TTCACTTGCTAGAATTAAAGCAAATTAACAGCACTTCAAGAATAATATATCGCCTACTGAATTATATTAGGCGTAAACACAGTATTACATGAGCATTACATCTGTAGAAAAAATAGATAATTTAAACCTTGAGTTCCTACAACTGAAAGATTATAAGGAACTGAAGCACGCAATGATTGATTCCTATTCCAACCTGCCAGACAGCATCTGGAGTAAGGATCAAATCAAGACATTGATTAAAAAGTTTCCCGAGGGGCAAGTTGTCCTAAAAGTAAATGATGAAGTGGTAGCATGTGCTCTATCTATTATCGTAAAATACGATGATTTTAGAGGGCAATACACCTATGAGCAAGTAACGGGTAGCTACAAGTTTGACACCCATGATGACGATGGTGATGTGCTCTATGGGATTGAGGTTTTTATCAAACCTAAGTACCGTGGCATGCGACTAGGTCGTCGTTTATATGATTATCGCAAGGAATTGTGTGAGAATTTGAATTTGCGAGGTATCGCATTTGGTGGAAGAATTCCTGGTTATCACAACCACGCTAAGGAATTGTCTCCAAAGCAATACATTGAGAAAGTGCGCATGAAAGAGATCAATGATCCCGTGCTCAATTTTCAGCTGAGCAATGATTTTCATGTTTCCCGAGTATTAAAGAATTATCTGGATGAAGACGCGGCTTCTAAGCAATTTGGCGTTTTGCTGGAGTGGGATAATATTTATTATACGGCGCCTTTAAAGGCAGACGATACTAAAACGGTGAAAAGCACCGTGCGTCTTGGTTTGATTCAGTGGCAAATGCGCCCTTATTCAGGTTTTGAAGAGTTGATGCAACAAGTAGAGTATTTTGTGGATGCGCTGGCAGCTTACAGGTCTGATTTTGCCTTATTCCCAGAATATTTTAACGCGCCGCTAATGGCAGCGTACAACGACCATAGTGTAAGCGGTGCAATACGAGAACTTGCAAAGTATACAGTGATGATTCGGGAACGCTTTTCTGAGCTTTCCATCAAGTATAACATCAATATTATCACTGGTTCAATGCCTGAGATTATTGATGGTCAGCTCTACAACGTAGGAAACTTGTGTAGACGTGATGGATCTATCGAGCAATATGAAAAAATCCATGTAACCCCAGATGAACAGAAGGTATGGGGACTGAATAATGGAAGTAAAATCCAAACATTTGATACAGATTGTGGTAAGATCGGCATCCTGATATGTTATGACAGTGAGTTCCCAGAATTGAGCCGTATAATGGCTGCAGACGGTATGCAAATGCTATTTGTTCCCTTTTTGACAGATACTCAGAATGCGTATGCCAGAGTGCGTTTGTGCTGTCAGGCAAGAGCCGTTGAAAACGAATGTTATGTTGCGATTGCCGGTAGTGTGGGTAATCTGCCTGCCGTGGAAAATATGGATATTTCTTATGCCCAAAGCGCAGTTTTCACTCCTTGCGACTTTGCTTTCCCATCTAATGGCGTAAAAGCAGAAGCGACTCCTAATACCGAAATGATACTTGTAGCTGATGTTGATCTTGATTTATTGAAGCAACTGCACAACCACGGTGCGGTCAAGAACTTAAAGGATCGCCGGACAGATCTGTATAGTGTGGAGAAGTTGAAAGTCAAGAAAGTGGAGAAAAAGTAAGCTTTGGTTTAGAGCGAGTATTTACATACAAAAACATGATTCGTAAAATTGAAAATATAGGTGCTGGTATAATTATATGCTTATTGATAATCACCGCCGCAATTAAATACGAAGGTTGGGAATTGGTGGCTGGAATTTTTATTGCTATTTGCTTAGGTTTTGCCCTATTAGGGATTGGAAGATTTACATCAAATTAATTCTTGAATATTTAGAATTGTCTAACACATAGAATCATAACCATTAGAAATATGAAAAAGTTAGCATTGGCGGGTATAATTGTAATCGCTGCTGGAATAAGCATTCAATTTGTTGAGAATGATGATGCCCTAGGTTTTATTTCAGGAATTTTAGTTGGAATTGGAGTAGGCTTGGCTTTATACGGTTTTGGTGTAAGACGTCGAAAACCAGTTGGCAATTAGAGCGATGATACGTTTATACAATATTTCGCTTTCGCGAAAGC
>JBBSPH010000384.1:0-2151 GCA_038258985.1 Flavobacteriales bacterium | reverse complement strand
GAAAATTATATGTGGTTTGAGTAGGTCAACCTCGTCGTCTACCCATAGTATTTTGATAGGAGTCATATCTGTATATTTGTTGAAAGGCTTGCATCTATTGAAACAGCAGAACAAACTTAAAATATTAAACGATCCTATCTATGGATTTATTTCCATACCCAGTGACGGCATTTTTGAATTAATAGAGCATCCTTACTTTCAGCGATTGCGGCGTATAACCCAAATGGGTTTGAGTTATTTGGTTTATCCAGGCGCTCACCACACGAGATTCCACCATGCCATAGGTTGTTTGCATTTAATGCAGCGATCTGTGCAAGTGCTTCGCAGCAAGTCTGTTGTGATTTCTAGTGATGAGGAAGATGCGCTTTATAAGGCTATTTTATTACATGATATTGGACACGGGCCATTCTCCCATGCGCTGGAGGGATTGATCGTTCCAGGCATTTCTCATGAGGATATTTCTCTTCTATTTATGCAGAAGTTGAACGATCAGTTTAACGGAAGTTTAACCCTAGCCATTCAAATATTTCAAGGAAAGTACCATCGCCCATTCATGCTCGATTTGATTTCCAGCCAGCTAGATGTCGACCGATTGGATTATTTAAAGCGGGATAGCTTTTACACCGGCGTGGCCGAGGGAAACATCAATAGCCAGCGTCTGATTTCCATGCTCAATGTAAAGGATGACCAGTTGGTGGTTGAGGAAAAGGCATTGTATAGCGTGGAGAACTTCTTGTCTGGCCGCCGTTTGATGTATTGGCAGGTTTACCTGCACAAGACGGGCATAGGAGCCGAGCATTTATTGCAGAGCGTTTTTAAAAGAGTTCACGAGTTGGTGGCAAAAAATCAGCAGGTAAGCATACCTGAAACCCTTCATTTTTTCACTAGCGATGCACCATTGCAGCGAGAACATTTGTTGCAAAAGTTTGCAGCCATTGACGATACTGATGTTATCGCGTTGCTCAAAGGAAATTTGAACAACACCGATTTCGTACTTAACGAACTCTGTAAAATGATACTTAACCGAGAATTGTTGCGCATCAAATTTGCTGATAAGCCCGTGTCGCAGAAGAAATTACTGCGAAAAATAGAAAAGCTCAAAGCGTCCTATAAATTGACTGATAAGCAGGCTGCTTACTTTGTATTCAATGGTTCTGTGTCTAATTCCGCTTACGCGAAAGCGAAACCCATATTAATCCTAAACAAAAAAGGGAAAGTGGTGGAATTGACAGACGCGGCACAAGAGCCTACCTTTATGGCGCTCACCGAAACCGTCACTAAATATTACTATTGCTATCCGAAGATTCAAGATTGATTTAAATTACTATTTTTGCTAGAATGAAATTTAAGGTACAACAAATAGCGGATCTATTGGAAGGAAGCGTGAGTGGCGATCCGGAGATTGAAGTAGACAAATTATCCAAAATTGAGGAAGGGTCTCCAGGAAGTTTGAGTTTTCTCTCTAATCCTAAATATACTTCCTACATTTATTCTACTAAAGCTTCTGCTGTTATTGTCAATGATAGCTTTGTACCAGATCAGAAATTAAACTGTACCCTAATAAAAGTCGCCGATTCTTACAAGGCGTTTTCTAAATTACTTGAATTCTACCAAGCTGCAAAGTTGAACATTCAAGGCATTGAGCAGCCTACATTTATTAATAAGTCTGCTAATTATGGACAGGAACTCTACTTAGGAGCGTTTAGCTATATATCTGCAAACGTGCGGATAGGGGATAATGTCAAGATATTTTCAAACGTACATATTGCAGACAATGTAACCATCGGTGATCATACTGTTATCTACTCTGGCGCAAAAATCATGTCTGATACAGTCATCGGTAAAAATGTGGTCATCAATTCTGGCTGTGTGATAGGAGCAGATGGTTTTGGTTTTTCTCCCAACAGCGACGGTACATATTCAAAAATTCCACAGATAGGGAATGTCATTATTGAAGATTATGTGGATATTGGAGCATTGACCTCCATTGATAGAGCCACTTTAGGAAGTACAATAATCAGAAAGGGCGCTAAATTGGATAATCAAATCCAGATTGCACATAATGTGGAAATAGGTGAAAACACCGTTATTGCTTCCCAAACCGGTATAGCTGGATCCAGTAAAGTGGGTAAGAATTGCAGGATTGGCGGT
>JBBSPH010000383.1:0-2155 GCA_038258985.1 Flavobacteriales bacterium | reverse complement strand
CATTATGCCGATTGCCATTAAAATTTTCAGTATAGTTAAGATGCTCAAATTTATAGGAGGCAATACCGTGTTTCGGATTGAAAAGTTCCAAACCGGCAGTGAGCAAATTTTGATTCCCAAGGGGCATGTCCAAATTCCAATTTCTATTAAATTCAGCGTTATATAAACGCTGGATGGTTTTAAAATCCTTTTGAATCATATCAGCATCAAGTATGGCCGAAAGATTCCATAAACTATCATTTTTAATCACATCCTGTCTAACCCGAAGCTTTCCAGCAAATCCATCATTATTTCCATCATCTAAATCAGAAAACAGGTTCAAATCATTTTTACTCCCTGCGGCTTCAAAATAAATATCTGTGCGCTCCGTAGGTTGATAAGTTCCGTTGACCACAGCAACCTGCAGTTTTGTAGGGGCAATCAATTTAACAATGGGCGCGTAGTTACCTTGTGACGCCCCAGCAATTGGCGTCACATACTCATAAATATTAGAAACGGCATTGCTATTGGCCAAAATATAATCTCCTTGATTATTGCCAACCAAACGAAATTTTACGCTGTACAAATCATCTTCAGGATTGCTTGAAAACACATAGGCTTCCGTACCGCCAATGAAATCCTTTCGATATAAAATCCGATTTTCGTTATAGGCTTCAGGCACACCGGAAGGCGCTACCATTACCGATTGATCATCTCCCGCAAGGGCCAAAATTTGCACTTGGTCTGGTGACAAGTTTTGTTGTAAAGGTTGGTTTTTAGAATCTACTTCGGAATATACCGATGCGCCAATTTTAAATTTTTCGGTTTCATATCCCCCACCACCAAAGGCTGTAAACCTTGAAAAGTTGCGTTCACTAAATTGGTAATCTATGGTAATTCGCATTTCAGAAGTCATCGGGAATGTCGCGTTGAAAATAATTTCTCCTGCGTTATAATCAATGGTGTAATCTTCACTTTCACCTCGTTTTATAGGTGTGCCATTCACATACACTGTTTCACTACCAGAAACCACCAACACATACAATTCATTATTTGGTCCTCTCAATTTATAAGGTCCTTGATTGCCCTCTTGAGCCGTAAACTGACTGGTTGTAAATTGCCCTCTTACCAAAGCACCAGCGGCAAATAGATTGGTCTTTGCATCATCATCACCTAAATTAACGTCCACCAACAAACCTTGAACACGTTTATTAAAACTGGCAAAATAGGAATTGGTATTTTGCAAATCGATATCTCCTGCCCTGATGCGCCAATTATCACTAAACAATTCAATAAATACTTGGTCAAATTCATCCAGGCGTTGAGAATAACCACTTTCCTGCAAGGGGATATTGGCATCCTGAATAGAAGCGCGCAACGATACTTTATCACTCAATTTTCCAGAAATTTGAAGATCAAGCTCACTGTTCAATACTGAATTTTGATTATTACCGATGGTTACACCTCTTGAAATACTCCCTGAAGTAGTTAAGCCATCAAAAGGTGTAAAGTTTTTAGTCAAGGTAGATTGTTGCAACTTGTATAACTGCTGCATATTATCTGTATTATCAACAATAATCTTATCATCAAGCTGAAAATACTTACGGGTAATGAAATTTGGATAGCGGAGATAATCAATAATCACAGAATCCGTTGCAACCGGTTTTTTGAAGGTTACTAGGGCTCTTAAAAAATCTATTTTATAGTATGAACTGTCAATGAGTATTCCGCTTTTGGTTGTCATACTGAATTGACTGGCGTTGATACTTACCGAATCAATTTGAACGGAATCTCTAACTGCTATTTTCTTAGTCCGATAATTGGACGTTGGCTGCTGCGCATACACACCACAAAAGGTTAAAAAGAAGATAAGTGAAATAGCAATTTTCATCTGAGATATAAACTTCTAAAGACAGAAAATATTTTATCGTTAAAATGCCTTTAAAATTACTGTATAAAAGTACAGTATTATTTAAGTTTGCATACAACCAGTAAAAAGTATCAAGTACAGCGTATTAAGAACTAAAGTCAAGGCTTGATTCTTAATCTTTATACTTAATACTCATATCTCAATGCTTTTTTATGAAAATCATATCGTACAACGTCAACGGCATTCGCGCAGCACTCAACAAAGGTTTTATAGATTGGTTAAAAAGTGCCGATCCAGATGTGATTT
>JBBSPH010000382.1:0-2163 GCA_038258985.1 Flavobacteriales bacterium | reverse complement strand
TTGGGAAAGTACGAGAATATCCAGTGGATCTTGATCGTCACAGTATGTTTGTGGTATAAAACCATAATTCGTCGGGTAGTACATGGAACTGTAGATCACACGATCTAGGATCAGCATACCAGTTTCTTTATCCAGCTCGTATTTCGCGCGGGTGTTTTTTGGTATTTCAATAATCCCGATTACTACTTCTGGTGCATTTGGGCCATGGCTTACATCGTGCCATGGATTCATCTTATTCGTCATAATTTTTGTAAAAGGCTGCAAATTTAAGGTTTATAGGCTTTCGTAACGCCATTGATAGCAACGAACTTATGTTAGTTTTCGCTTTCGCGAAAGCGAACTCACCAAAAATCGCATCTACATTGCGCATTTGAGCGATTGTGATACAATTTACAGGACGGCTTAAAGCGGTGTTAAAAGCCAAAGTGCGTAAACTTATGGAGCTTTTGCCGACTATCTTTAACCTAT
Source organism: Flavobacteriales bacterium (assembly GCA_038258985.1). Lineage (GTDB taxonomy): Bacteria > Bacteroidota > Bacteroidia > Flavobacteriales > Flavobacteriaceae > Nonlabens. Next base: position 1,695 of record JBBSPH010000382.1, on the reverse strand, counting down.
GATGAGACAGGAAAGAAGCGGTTTTAAGTTCGAACACTTTAACCCAAAGGATCTCGACCCATTTGATAAGCTATTTGATATATTCAAAGAGCTGATTACCCATACATCAGGCGATTTTGATGAGGCAATAGACTGGTTGCGGGAGCTGGACAAGGAATATAAGCTCACCACTCCAGAATATACGATTGAGGACTTTATCGAGGACTTGAAGCAACGCGGTTACATACGCGAGGAATTTGACCAAGAAAAAGGTGGCGACGGTGAAGGTGAAGAAGGCAAGGGTCCAGGAAAATACAATATCACTGCCAAAACGGAGCAGCTCCTGCGCAAACATGCGCTGGATCAAATCTTCGGGAACATGCGCAAGGGTGTAGGTGGCAATCACAAGACTAAGCAACTGGGAACAGGAGACGAGCACACGGGCGATTTACGGGAATATAGATTTGGCGATGGTCTGGACAGGATTTCCATGACAGAAAGTTTGCGCAATGCGCAGGTGAACCATGGTATGGGTGATTTTCAATTGTCAGAAAGTGATCTCATTGTTGAGGATACTCAATTCAAGGCGCAAATGAGTACCGTGCTTATGATCGACATATCACACTCCATGATCCTGTATGGAGAGGATCGCATCACACCAGCAAAAAAAGTGGCCATGGCGCTGGCTGAGTTGATTACAACGCGCTATCCAAAAGATACGCTAGACATTATCGTTTTCGGTAACGATGCGTGGCCCATCAAAATAGCCGATTTACCCTACCTAAAAGTCGGACCATACCATACCAATACTGTTGCAGGACTGCAACTAGCCATGGATATTTTGAGAAGAAAACGAAATACCAACAAACAGATCTTTATGATCACAGATGGTAAACCCAGTTGTCTTCGGTTAAAGGATGGACGGTATTATAAAAACTCCAACGGCCTTGATGAATATATTGTCGATAAATGTTATACCATGGCTGCGCAGGCTAGACGGTTACGCATTCCTATTACCACATTCATGATTGCAAATGATCCCTACCTACAACGATTTATCGACGAGTTTACCGAGGCAAATCAAGGAAAGGCATTCTTCACAGGATTACAGGGATTGGGAGAGATGATCTTTCATGATTATGAGGCGAATAGAAGGAAGCGATTGAAGTGATGTGTTGATTAAATAATCTAAAAGAAAAGAATAAAGAGAATCAGGTCTGGTATCCTGTTTCGAGGGATAGTCGAGAAAAGGATATTCTACACGACGCAAAGATTAGAAGATTGCTTCAAGATTTGAAAAATTGAAAAACTAAAATTAATAGCTCAAGCCAAGAGCTCACAGCTAAATAAAATATATGAACATAGAAAGCATAAAAACATTAGGCGAACTGAAAAAATCTGGATGGAAATCAAAATCCATCAAAGAAGAATTAAGGGACAACCTCAAGGAGAATATCAAAAGTGGAACGGAATCCTTCACTGGAATCCACGGTTATGAAAATAGCGTAATTCCTGAGTTGGAACGTGCGATTCTTTCCAGACACAACATCAATTTACTGGGATTACGCGGTCAAGCCAAAACGAGACTCGCCCGTTTGATGACTGGTCTTTTGGATGAGTACATACCGTTTATAAAGGATAGTGAAATACACGATGACCCATACCAGCCACTTTCCAGAACAGCAATCGAATTAATAGAGAAGCACGGTGACGATA
>JBBSPH010000381.1:0-2170 GCA_038258985.1 Flavobacteriales bacterium | reverse complement strand
TGTTGGCCGGTTTGCGACCGGTAAGGTAGACACCCACAAAAATTAATAATCCAATCCCAGCCTTCGTCCAGGTCATTTGATCCGTCCCCATTCCAACAGCAATAAACGCCGCCAGTAATGGTTGAAGGTAGACAAAGACAGCCACCACGCTTGGTTTGAGGGTACGAATGGCAATTATATTGAGCATATACGTGCCAAATGTGGCAAACAGCACCACATAACCTATATTCCACAGCACATGACTATCGGCACTGGATACATCAAACTCCAGACCCTGTTGAATACCAAACGGAGTTATAAATAACACTCCAAATAAGTACAGCCATTTCATCAATGTAAATACATGGTATTTCTTAGTGAGCTTTTTAGCCAGTATAATATAAAACGAGTAAGAAACAGCATTCAAAAAAACAAGTATATTACCCATGGTAGGATCTGCTGCAATCAAGTTAGGAGCAGAGGAGAGAAATATGAGTAATGCGGCGCCCGCAAAGCCTATAGAAATCCCTAATATTTTCCATAGGTGAAGATGCTCCTTTAAAAAAATAGCACTTAATAAAGCAACAATTATCGGTGTGGTCACCATCAAAACAGAAGCGCTGATGGGCGAGGTCAAGGATAGACCCCACATAAATGTAATCATGTTGAATCCTACACCACAAAATGCGGCTAGTGCAATCAAGGGTAATTCTTTCAATGGAATTTTTTCTTTAGGACCGGCAAAGAGAGAAATCGTCCAAAAAATAGCACAGGTAAACACCACCCGATACCATGTCAATCCAAAAGGGCCCACGTGCTCGGGAGTTACTTCTTTGGCAGACGAGAAGTTGATCGCATAAAATAAGGCGACCAGCGTCGCACATAGTAAAGCAACTTGACGTTTAGTCATGCAAGGCAGATTTTGCCGCTTCGACGACCTTTTTGGAATTTCCTATAAAAGCCTCGCCATTAAAAATAAGGATAGGTCGCTTTACAAATGTATAATGATCAAGCAGTAAGTCCTTGTAATCATTTTCAGAGAGATCTTTCTCGTGTAGGTTACGACCCCTGTATAATTGCGCCCGTCTATTGAATAGCGATTCATAGCTGCCGCTCTGGGATATTAGGAATTCGATTTGATCGTTGGTTACCGGTTGTTCTTTCGTGTTTTGCAAGGCAAATGATTCCATCAAGTTCAATTCTTTAAGTATACGCTGGCAGGTGCTGCAGCTGTCAAGATAGATAAATCGATTTTCCATGGTACAAAACTACAACAGCACAGCGGTAAATGATACCTTTAGAAAAAATGAATACCACATGGATATTAGATTTGAACATGACCTGCGCACACGGGAGTTTTTTATTGCGGTCATGGAAGAACTAGAGACAGCACGGCTGAATATGATACCAGCCGGATTTTCAAATAATGTTATATGGAATATCATCCATTGCATGGTGACTCTAGAAGGTCTTACATACGGCCTTTCTGGACTGGATCAATATTTTCCAAAAGGCACCATTCTACAATTTAAACACGGAACCAAGCCAGAACGTGATTTGAGTGCATCAGAAATCACAGATTTTAAAAATCAGTTAACATCGCAATCACAGCGCCTACAAGAAGATTATACCGCCGGGAAGTTTGAACATTTTAAAGAACACACTACCAGTACAGGATATCTATTGAGAAATATAGACGATGCGTTGAGCCTGGTTAATATTCATGAAGGTATCCATCTGGGATATATTCTCGCATTGAAAAAGGCAACCTCTCTTGATTCATAACCTGCGTTAAAAGTGTATTATATGAAGGATCAAAACATGAAGTTCAATACCAAAACAATTCACGGCGGTCAGGATAATATAGATCCAGCCTATGATAGCGTTATGCCACCTATTTATCAGACCACTACTTTCGCTCAATCCTCTCCTCACGTTCACAAGGGCTACGATTATGCGAGAAGTGGAAACCCTACAAGAACGGCACTAGAAAAATCCATCGCCAGTCTGGAAAATGGAAACTTTGGGATAGCGTTCAGCTCTGGACTTGCCGCGATTGACGCTGTATTGAAATTGCTTAAGTCTGGTGATGAGGTGCTCTCTACCAGCGATCTTTATGGTGGTTCCTATCGGCTTTTCACACAGGTTTTTCAGCAATTTGGGATTAAATTTCATTTTGTGGCAATGGGTG
>JBBSPH010000380.1:0-2176 GCA_038258985.1 Flavobacteriales bacterium | reverse complement strand
GACAGAGCCACTTTAGGAAGTACAATAATTAGAAAGGGTGCTAAGTTGGATAATCAAATCCAGATTGCACATAACGTGGAGATAGGTGAAAATACGGTCATCGCTTCCCAGACCGGTATAGCAGGATCCAGTAAAGTGGGTAAGAACTGCAGGATTGGTGGACAGGTTGGAATTGCGGGACACCTTGTTATTGGCGATAATGTAGGAATACAGGCACAATCGGGAATAGGCAAGAACATCAAATCTAACTCTAACATTCAAGGGTCTCCAGCATTTGACTATGGCGACTGGAATAGATCCTATGTCAATTTTAAAAATTTGCCCAAAATCGAACACAGACTTAGGGATCTCGAAAAAAATAACGCATAAATGACTGCTACAGAATTTAAGCAAACTACTATTGCTCAAGAGGTTTCACTCCATGGGGTGGGATTGCATACAGGTAAGAAAGTATCACTCAATTTCAAGCCCGCACCAGCAGATCATGGTTATGCTTTTCAGCGAATTGATCTTGAGGGTCAACCTATCATTGAGGCGTTGGCGCACTACGTTACCGATACGAAGCGTGGAACGACATTAGATAAAAATGGAGTTCAAATCAATACCTGTGAGCATGTTCTTGCGGCACTTGTAGGACTTGAAATAGATAACTGCTTGATTGAAATTGATAGCAGTGAGCCACCCATAATGGACGGTTCTTCCAAATTTTTTGTGGAAGCGCTCGAAAAAGCAGGTAAGGTTGAATTGGAATGCCCTCGTAAAGAATTTATAGTAAAAGAAGTTATTTCTTATAAGGATGAGGATTCCGGTAGCGAGATTCTTTTAATGCCAGCAGACTCGTACCAAGTAACTACCATGGTCGATTTTGGAACTAAGGTATTGGGAACTCAGAATGCTACATTACAGAAAATAAGCGATTTCAAGGAGGAAATAGCAAGTTCTAGAACATTCAGTTTTTTACATGAAATTGAAATGCTTTTAGAGCAAGGTTTGATCCAGGGTGGCGATTTAAATAATGCCATTGTTTATGTGGACAAGGAGCTTTCTCCTAAAACCATGACCAACTTGAAAAAAGCATTCAATAAGGAGTCAGTTTCGGTAAAGCCTAATGGGATTCTTGATAATCTAACCTTACATCATCCTAACGAGGCAGCTAGACACAAGCTGTTGGATGTAATTGGTGATTTAGCATTAGTAGGTTATAGGATAAGAGGTAAGGTAATAGCTACCAAACCAGGCCATTTGGTTAATACCCAGTTTGCAAAGAAACTTTCCAAATTAATTAAAAAGGAAATTAGGGACAACGTTCCTCAAGTTGATATCACCCAAGAACCTTTAATGGATACTGTAAAGATCATGAGTGTCCTACCACACAGGCCGCCTTTTCTCTTGGTAGATAAAATTTTCAAGCTTACTGATACGGAAATTATAGGCCTGAAAAATGTAACGATGAATGAGCCTTTCTTTCAGGGACATTTCCCTGGACAACCAGTAATGCCAGGAGTACTGATTGTTGAGGCAATGGCACAAAATGGTGGCGTTTTAGTATTGAATACGGTGCCCGATCCTGAAAATTATTTGACCTTTTTTATGAAAATGGATAATGTCAAGTTCAAACGTAAAGTTTCACCTGGAGATACACTCATATTCAAAGCAGAACTAATCACACCCATACGGAGAGGTATTGCCCATATGCAAGCCTACGCCTATGCTAACGGAATCTTGTGTGCAGAGGCCGAACTCATGGCCCAAATTTCAAAAGTTAAATAATGAATCAACCACTTGCATACGTACATCCAGGAGCTAAAATTGCCAAAAACGTGGTGATTGAACCTTTTACAACTATACACAATGACGTGGTAATTGGCGAAGGTTCGTGGATAGGGTCAAATGTGACGATCATGGAAGGTGCCCGCATAGGTAAAAATGTCAGTATTTTTCCTGGTGCAGTGATATCTGCAGTACCACAGGATAAGAAATTTGATGACGAGGATACCCAAACGATTATAGGCGACGGTACAACGATTAGAGAATGTGTTACCATCAACCGCGGTACCAGCGACCGGATGAAAACTATAATAGGAAAGAACTGTTGGATAATGGCTTATTGTCATATTGCTCACGACTGTGTGGTAGGTGATAACTGTATTTTTTCCAACAACAGTACACTGGCCGG
>JBBSPH010000379.1:0-2177 GCA_038258985.1 Flavobacteriales bacterium | reverse complement strand
TGAGCCGTAAATGATCATGCAATCGTAAGGAGAAAATACCGTTCCCTGTAACACTCATAAAACGCTCTTCCAATGCTGCACTGTTTGTATTTTTAATTTGGATAAAGTCTTGTTGTGTGCAGCCTAAACCAAAATTATATCCAATAGTAAAAACCTTGTCTGTTCTCAAACGCTCGTACAAAATCGATATGGTAAAAGACTCCACGTTGCCGTCAAGCGCACGGCCTGTTTGATAATCTTCACCGACAACATTCACACTGGTGTTTTGAAATCGTAGTTTGACGGCGTCGACACGCTCTGCAAAATTATATTTCACATCTAGATAGATAGAGGCTGGAGAATCATAAGCTGTGGTTACGTTATTGTCTGCCTCTTCAATGATGTAATAAGCACCAGTACCTGCGCCGGCGCCGATTTCAAATGTTTGGGAATTCATACTGATGGTAAAAAGCAACAGCATAAATAAGAAAGGATTTTTCATCATTTGGTTGAATTGATTGTGGGCTACGTCCAATGATTATACCGTAAAATCCCGAGCAATTTCCGTATTTTCGCGGTACTTGAGAAAAGAAGATGCTAGATAAATTAAATATAGTAAAAACGAGGTTTGACGAGGTAAATGACCTGATTATCCAACCCGATATTATCTCTGACCAAAAGCGATATGTATCGCTAACGAAGGAATATAAGGACTTGAAAGACTTGATGGAAAAGCGGGAGGAATATGTGACACTCACGCAAAATCTAGAAGAGGCACAAGAAATCCTGGCAGATGGCAGCGATCCTGATATGGTCGAGATGGCTCAAATGCAACTGGATGAGGCCAAGGATGCCATCCCAAAACTAGAAGAAGAAATACGCATGATGATGATCCCGAAGGATCCTGAAGATGCAAAGAATGCCGTAATGGAAATACGCGCTGGAACTGGTGGTGACGAGGCCAGCATTTTTGCCGGCGATCTGTACCGCATGTATGAAAAATACTGTTCTAACAAAGGCTGGAGCACAAACGTGGTAGATACAAGCCACGGTACAAGTGGTGGTTTTAAGGAAATTATTTTTGAGGTTAATGGTCCAGACGTTTATGGGACCTTAAAGTTTGAGGCGGGTGTTCACCGCGTGCAACGCGTTCCACAAACCGAAACCCAAGGCCGTGTGCATACCAGTGCCGCCACTGTAATGGTCTTGCCTGAAGCAGAGGAATTTGATGTACAACTGGACATGAGCGAGGTACGCATCGAGCGCACCACCTCTACTGGTCCAGGTGGACAATCGGTTAACACCACCTATTCTGCTATCAAACTGCACCACGAGCCCACCGGTATGATCGTGAGCTGTCAGGATGAAAAGTCATCCCACAAAAACTTGGAAAAGGCATTGAAGGTTTTACGTTCTCGTTTGTATGAGATTGAACTTGCCAAAAAGATGGAAGCGAATAGTGCCTTGCGCAAAACGATGGTGAGTTCTGGTGACCGTAGTGCAAAGATCCGCACCTACAACTATCCACAAGGACGTGTAACAGATCACAGAATTAACCTAACACTCTACGATCTGGACAACATTATCAACGGTGATGTACAGAAAATTATTGACGAACTGCAACTGGTAGATAATACGGAAAGAATGCAGATAAATGATGACGGGATCTAGTCAAGAGCGTCGCCTTGAGCGCAGTTGAAGGGGTTCAATAAAAATGTCAGTTCGAGCGGAGTCGAGAACAGTTGTGATGTTAAAATTTTAATGGAAGTTCAGGCATGAAGCAAAATTTAAAAAATTAGTGTCAGCAATCAGCATTCTTGATATTAAAACAACCATTGGAAATTTTTAAAATTAGAACTTAAAAAGTTGTACGTGTAAATGAGATTTTTCATCATTGGCTTATTTGTATTTTGTTTAATCGGTTGTAGAACGGTGAATAATTCTATTGCTGAAAAAACAGCTAATTCAAAGATTATAGGCGACCCCAACGACAACCTGCGGTATGATTCGGCTGGAAAAATTACCAGTGAACAACTTACCTATCTACGTGATAATCATGATTGGAACACTGGCGATATACTAATCATCAATTATACACTACCAGAAAATAGTTGTACCATTACCTATCCCAAACCTGTAGAGCCGGAAGCGCGTTTTAAGCGAGCACGAACCTGGTGGGAACCGTTTTACGAGAGCAT
>JBBSPH010000378.1:0-2186 GCA_038258985.1 Flavobacteriales bacterium | reverse complement strand
CACCCAATCCACCTCCTACATTAATGTGGTGTATCTCAATACCCCGGTCGCTAAACTCCCTTTGGTAATCATTCACTCTATTGCAGAGGTTTTTAAAAACAGATAAGTCCAGAATCTGTGAACCAATGTGAAAGTGTAAACCAAGTAATTTGATGTTGGTCAATTTTGCTAATAACTCAAACAGGGCGCTCAATTCCCAATGGTTGATACCAAATTTATTTTCTTCAAGACCCGTGGTGATGTAGTAATGCGTTTTGGCATTCACATTTGGATTGAATCTGATGGCTATCGGTGCCTTAAGCCCCATCTTACCCGCCATAGTATCTATTACTTCCAGCTCTGGCAATGATTCTACATTGAATGTGAATATCCCGGTTTTCAAGGCATATTCTATTTCTTCATCCGTTTTTCCCACCCCGGCAAAAGCAATTTTGCCTGGCTCAAATCTATTTTTGATAGCCCACTTAATTTCATTGCCGCTAACGCAATCTATTCCCAGTCCGTACTCCTTTATTTTTGCTAAAATACGATCATTCGTATTTGCCTTAATGGCATAATGAACTTTGTAATTGAAACCCGCAATTTCATCATTAATCACCTTAAGCGTTTCGTCCAACACGGTTAAGTCGTAATAGTAAAAAGGCGTTTTGTGGTTTTGAAAACCCGCAATTATTTCCTTATTGAACATGGCTTCAGGAAAATAAGGTATTTAGATTTTGTAATGCCATTTTTTTATGATCGGTATCAACCAAAAGAGAAATATTGTGATTGCTGCCCCCGTATGAAATCATTCTGATTGGAACTTTTTTAAGTGCATCAAACACCTGATTGGCAACTCCTTTATCCGTTCGTATAAAATCGCCTACGATACAGATAATGGTTTGATTTTGATCCACTTCTACATTCCCATATTTAGCTAATTCAATTTGGATAGCTTCAAGGTGTGTTGCGTCATCGATCGTTACAGAAACTGCTACTTCAGATGTGGAAATCATGTCAATGGGCGTTTTATAGAGCTCGAATATTTCGAATACCTTTCTCAAAAAACCATAAGCTAAGAGCATTCTGCTCGAGTTTATTTTAATAGCCGTTATATTGTCTTTAGCAGCCACGGCTTTTATACCACTGCCCGACGATTGCGCGGTAATTAAAGTGCCCTCCGCATCAGGAGCCAGGGTGCTTTTGAGCCTTACCGGAATATTTGCTTTTTTGGCCGGTAAAATGCTTGAAGGATGCAGAATTTTTGCACCGAAGTATGCAAGCTCTGCAGCCTCATCAAATGTCAATTGTTTTATTGGATGGGTGTGGTCAACAACCCTCGGGTCATTGTTGTGCATACCGTCAATATCAGTCCAGATTTGCACTTCATTGGCTTGTAGAGCCACCCCAATAAGCGAAGCAGAATAATCACTTCCGCCTCGTTTAAGGTTATCCAAGTCTCCATACACATTGCGACAAATAAAACCTTGGGTGATAAAAAGTTGGACTTCCTCATTCACAGAAAGCAAGCGATTGAGATTTTCTTTTATGTAAAAGTAATCGGGTTCTAAATCCTTGTCAATTCGCATAAAACTTAGAGCAGGCAACAAAACCGATGCGGTATTTATTTCTGCTAAATACAAATGGAATAAGGCGGTTGACAGTAATTCACCTTGAGCCAGAATAGCTTTTTCCTCATGCAGGGTAAAAGAGTCTAAAGTAAAGGAATGAAGGTAATCAAAGTGAGATTTTATTAAGTCTTTGCCTTTGGTCTTGAATACTATAGAGCTAAAAAGCTCTTCTACGATTTGAAGATATTTTGCGCGCAAACCTTCTACCAGATTTGCTGCAATTTCGTTTTTCTTTTCGAAAAGACAGTTTGCAACTTCAACGAGACTATCAGTAGTGCCAGACATTGCCGACAAAACCACCACTTTTGGCTCTGGGGTTAGAACCAAATTAGCCACTTCTTTCATACGTTGGGCGGACCCTACGGAGGTACCACCAAACTTCAATACAACCATTTTGTAAAATTTAGGTGAAAGTAAATAAAAGTGATTGCTTCATCAATGAATCGGCTTTTATTGTATAAAGTAACTAAAGTTTCGCACATCTAAAAGTACACTAAAACATGATATTTATTCTTTTAATCTTCCTCAAGAAATTGATTTAACCGTTTGATATTTGGGATATTGTTAATGGTTGTT
>JBBSPH010000377.1:0-2195 GCA_038258985.1 Flavobacteriales bacterium | reverse complement strand
GGAATACCTGGATTATGCCACTAGCGCCAACCGTGGTAATAAAACAGAAGTTGCTCTTCTTATGGCCAACAATAAAATTTTCCCACACAAAGGAATAGTGGAAACGATCGAAGGCGAATTCAATAACGAGACGGGAAACATTGCTTTTAGAGCAACTTTTCCTAATCCAGATCGGATTTTACGACACGGAGAAACTGGTAGTGTTTTGATGACCGTGCCTTTGAAAAATGCCTTGCTTATCCCGCAGAAGGTCACTTTTGAGGTGATGGATAAACGCTTTGTTTTTGTTATTGATGAAAAAGGTATCGTTCGTCAGCGCGAGATCACAATTGGTACCGAGTTACCAAATCTTTTTGTGGTTGAAAAAGGACTGAAAGCTTCAGACAAAATACTTCTTGAAGGTATCCGACTTGTAAAAGCAGGTGATCACATCGAGTATGACTTTGTGCAGCCCAAAAAGTCCATCTCTTCACTTGATCTCTACGCAGAGTAGTTTCAACCTAAAATCACAAAGAGATGTTTAGCAAGTTTATAAAACGGCCTGTACTGGCTATCGTAATATCTGTGGTTATCGTTTTTACGGGACTACTTTCAATCAACAATTTACCGGTATCGCAATTTCCTGAAATTGCGCCTACCACGGTTAACATTTTTATCGCCTATCCTGGATCTAGTGCGGAAGTTTTGGTGAATTCAACTTTGATTCCGCTAGAAACTGCCATCAATGGAGTTCAAGATATGCGCTACATCGCATCTGATGCTACGAGTGCTGGAGAAGGAACGATCAGGATAATTTTTGAACCTGGTACTGATCCTAATGAGGCTGTCGTAAGAGTAAAAACTCGTGTGGATCAAGTAATGCCCTTGTTGCCAGAGTTGGTGCAGCGTGAGGGTGTTATCATCACGCCAGTACAACCCAGTATGTTGATGTATGTCAACCTGTACAGCGATGCAAAGGATAACGATGAGCTATTTCTTTACAACTATTCCTACACGACTGTCATTCCAGAGTTGCAGCGTATCAACGGTATTGCAAGTGCTCAGATTCTAGGGAGCCGCAAGTATGCGATGCGGGTTTGGTTAAAACCAGACAGGATGCGTGCCTACAATGTATCTGCAGAGGAAGTGCTAAAAGCCATGGAAGAGCAGAGCGTTATCGCCAGGCCTGGACGTTTGGGACAAAGCTCTGGTATTAAATCCCAATCTTTGGAATACGTGCTTTCCTATACAGAACGCTATAATAAAGAAGAGCAATATGAAGACATCATCATCAAATCAAATGCAGAAGGTGAGATTCTCCTTCTAAAGGATATAGCAGATGTCGAATTAGGTAGTGAATTCTTTGATATTTATTCCAACCTCGACGGTCAGCCTTCCGCATCCATAGTTTTAAAACAAACTATGGGAAGTAATGCCAGCGATGTTATTGACGAGGTAAAAGGAACCCTAAAAGATTTTGAAGCTTCACTACCGCCAGGTGTCAAATACAAAATAAGCTATGACGTTTCTAACTTCTTAGATGCCTCCATCGAGCAAGTCATTCACACGTTAAGAGACGCTTTTATCCTAGTGGCGATCGTAGTTTTCTTGTTTTTGGGAGACTGGAGGTCAACGCTTATTCCCATTATTGCCGTTCCCGTATCATTGATCGGTGCGTTTTTTGTCATGCAGCTTTTTGGGCTTTCCATCAACTTAATCACATTGTTTGCATTGGTACTTGCCATAGGTATTGTGGTCGATGATGCGATTGTCGTCGTAGAGGCAGTTCATGCTAAAATGGAAGAAGAACACCTTAATCCATACGATGCCGTTAAGAAGGTAATCAAAGAAATAGGTGGAGCCATTATCGCGATCACATTAGTAATGGTGGCGGTTTTTATACCGATCTCCTTCATGTCTGGGCCAGTAGGTGTATTCTATCGCCAGTTTTCCATAACTATGATTGGGGCGATTATTATATCTGCAATTGTAGCCTTGACATTAACGCCTGTTTTATGTGCTATGATCCTTAAAAATAATCACGGTCAGCCTAGGAAAAAATCCATCATGAATCGGTTTATCGATTGGTTCAACCGTGGGTTTGAAAAACTAACGGGACGATATATCCGTGTTTTGAATCATATCGTTAGTAGAAGAGTTGTCACCTTTGGAATCTTGATTGCTTTTTGTGTGGGTATATTTTTTATGAGCGAGGT
>JBBSPH010000376.1:0-2213 GCA_038258985.1 Flavobacteriales bacterium | reverse complement strand
TGGCTTGCTTTTTCTCAGTTTCAAACTTACGGGATGCTGCGCAAAATTAAAACTGAATAGTACCACGACAAAAACAAGCAAACTAATACCCAGCCACAGCAACCTATTGTATAGGAAATTCCCTTCTAACGGTATCAGGTTATTGTTTTTCTCCTCTGGTGTCCAGTATTTTATCAAGTTATAGCTAGCCGAATCTCCCGTAGGTTCCAACAATTCTATCCAAAAGGTATCGTCCATAGAATCTACTGCCGCGCTCGCCATAAATTGGCCGATAATAAGGCACAACACCACCATGAAACCAATGTTAATGTTGCGGACAAAAGCTGTTATCGAGAAAACGATAATGCCGTAAAAGAATACGTTGGGTATAATAAAGATGAGAAACGGTTGCAAATAGTTCATGACCTCAAAAGGCCCTATAAGAAATTCGTTCGCTCCGGGTAGATAAAAACCTATGGTCAAACCAATAAGGCTCGCGATAACCACCAATAAGGAAATAGTCATTCCAGCACTAAACTTGGCCAGTAAATAAGTCACTTTTTTAAGTGGATAGGAATACAATACGTTATGCATATTATTTTCAAAATCCCGCTGAATCGTACCACCAACAATGGAAGGAATTAATAGATAAGTGAGCAGCGCAAAACCGCTCAGCATGCTGTAAATCCCTATGGCGCTGTTCAATTCACTGGCAGACGTTACTGTGACATTATCACTGTCAAAAACGCCCACCGCAATGGCAGATAAAAGCATGGCAAGTGCAAAAAGAACGCCGGCATAAATGTAGAACAAGGGCTTTTTAAACCAGGTCTTGATCTCGTGTAGGTAAATAGTTCCAAACATAATTAGACGGTTTCAGATTGCGCCACCAGCTCATCGCTGCTTAACGTCGTGAAATAAACGTCTTCAAGGGTAGTCATGCCTGAGGTAAATTCATTACCAGGCTGGGTAGCGGCCAGCACACGGACTTTCAGGTTGTTATCTTCATCAAAACTGGAAGAGATCACATTGTATCGTTGCTGTATATCCTCGATATTTTCACGGGCGACAACCGTTGTCCATATTTTCCCTTGCAGGCTGGCGACCAGTTCCTTTGGCGTCGCATGGGCAAGAATCTTACCGCCGTTCAGGATCGCCATATCGGTACAAAGTTCCTTGACATCGTCAACAATGTGCGTAGAAAAAATAACAATATGGTTGGTTCCTATTTCCCGTAGAACATTAAGAAAACGGTGGCGCTCTGCTGGGTCAAGACCGGCCGTAGGCTCATCAACGATGATGAGTTTTGGGTCATTGAGCAATAATTGCGCGATCCCAAAACGCTGTTTCATCCCACCAGAGTAACCAGCAACATGCTTGTGCTTTACATCGCTTAAGTTAGTTACCTCCAGCGCTTTTTCCACGATGGCATTGCGTTCTGCCTTGTTGGTAATCCCTTTGAGGCTGGCAAAATAATGCAGTAGTTCTTCTGCACTCATTTTAGGATAAACGCCGAATTCCTGTGGCAAATAACCCAGGGTTTTTCTAAATTCAATTTTCTCTTCCAGAACATTTAAACTTTCTAGGTGAATCTCGCCGCTATCTGGACTTTGCAGCGTCGCGATCGTCCGCATTAGGGATGATTTTCCAGCACCGTTGGGTCCCAAAAGACCGAACATTCCTGCGTGAATATCTATGGTAACACCGTCCAACGCCTTCACGCCGTTGTCGTAGGTTTTGGAAACGTTTTTCAAACTCAGTATCATTGGAGCAATTTTGGTTCTTTTGTTGGACAAGATTACGGCTTAAATGTTACAGAAATCGTAAAACGATCACGTGATTATAAGCGTTTCGCTTTCGCGAAAGCAAAACTTCCCACCTTATTACTGCAAGCAGCCAGTTGATAAATCGCCCAAGAATCACCTATTTTCACCCAAATTTTAGCGGATGTTGCTAATCCTAATTTATTTTGTTTTCCTCACTTTTCTCAGCCTTACCATAGGTCGAGCAATCGCGAGCATGCTGGGAATTCCTTCCGCACAGCCCATGGATAAAATATGGTTGGGTCTTGGAACGATCGCCGCGATTGCGGGAATCTGGTCACTATTTCTGGCGTTGGATGCATATTTTGTGTTGGAATTGCTTTGCTCGACGGTTTATTCTCTTTGGAAATTTGGTTTAAATTGTAAAGAAAACGGGAATACTGCCTATTTGCGAACATGGAATTGTAAATA
>JBBSPH010000375.1:0-2239 GCA_038258985.1 Flavobacteriales bacterium | reverse complement strand
TGGCGATACGTACCACTTTGAGCAAAACCGCGAGGACGATGTTGTCCCATCGTTCAATTATGACATTGCTCAAAGCAAGCAAAGTATTGCCGCTTTTGAAGCTTTCGCGAAAGCGAAAAACGCCAAAGTTATTATTCAACACGATCCGGTCGACTTTAAAAACACGGTTGGAAAAACACCTATGAAGTAATGAGAATTACTATTCTATCCCTATTTTTTTTAGTTCTACTGGTTGGATGTAAGAATGATTCTGCCCAAAAGGCATCAGTTGATGAATCTGAGCTTGCGGTAGATGAATCTTATTATACCGGCGATTTTGTATACTACGCAGATGCTGCAGTACTACAAACCACAAATGATGTTTTTTCGGTACAGATCGATGAAAAAATGCATGAGTTATCTGAAAAAGCAAAGGAATTTCAACGAACTCCGTATGACCTGGTTCAGGTTAAATTAACGGGAGAATTAATACCGAACCCATTAAAAGCAGAAACTGGCGAGGGTTGGGATCAAATGCTTGTAATAGACCAAATTATAGAAGTGAGTAAGGCTACCACATCCAGCGTGATGCAGGCACCAACACAAGAATAAGAATACAACTAACGACTATGTTAAAGATTAAAAACCTGCACGCCAGCATTGACGGCAAGGAAATTTTAAAGGGAATCAACCTAGAGGTTAAAGCGGGAGAAGTTCACGCGATCATGGGACCCAACGGTTCTGGTAAATCTACACTGGCAAACGTGATTGCTGGCCGTGAGGAATATGAAATGACCAGTGGTGAGATATCCATGGACAGCACGGACATTACAGAGCTTGATCCAGAGGAGCGCGCACATTTAGGCGTGTTTCTCTCGTTCCAATATCCCATCGAGATTCCAGGAGTGAGTGTGACAAATTTCATGAAGACTGCGATCAATGAGACACGCAAGGCTCAAGGAAAAGATGCAATGCCTGCAAAGGAAATGCTCAAAATGATACGTGAGAAATCAGAATTGCTTGAAATTGACCGTAAGTTTCTGTCTCGATCATTGAATGAAGGTTTCTCCGGTGGTGAGAAAAAACGCAACGAGATCTTCCAGATGGCGATGCTGGAACCTAAACTGGCTATCCTGGACGAGACAGATTCTGGTCTTGACATCGATGCGTTGCGTATCGTGGCAAATGGCGTGAATAAACTGCGTACCAAGGAAAATGCAACTATAGTCATCACGCACTACCAGCGACTGTTGGACCACATTGTACCTGATTTTGTTCATGTATTGTACCAGGGTCGCATCGTTAAATCTGGTGGTAAGGAACTAGCGCATGAATTGGAAGAGCGCGGTTATGACTGGATCAAGGAAGAAGTTGAGGCATAGTACACGAGCAGTATCGCTATAGATTATTCCGCTTTCGCGAAAGCGAAAAAAGGAAGATTCCTACCGAACTCCATGAACTTAGGTAAGCGATGTTTTTCAATCCTCAACGCAAAAAAACAACGAAATGAGTTTTAAAGAAAATATATTATCATCCTTCATGGCCCTTGAAAATGAGGTCGATACTGAAAGCTACGTGCATGAATTGCGCAGCAAGGCGTTGAGCGATTTTGAATCTAAAGGATTACCCGCACGCAAGGATGAATCCTATAAATACACCTCACTGAAATCCCTATTCAATAAGGATTACAGCCTTTTTCCAAAAAAGGAAGCGGCGATTGCTTATGAGGATATCAAAAAATACCTTGTATATCAAATAGATGCATACCGTGTTATTTTTATCGATGGTGTTTATAGTTCGCATTTGTCACAAACGACGCACGACAAGTTTGACGTATGCTTGATGTCCAGTACATTGAACCATCCCAAGTACGCCTCAATCATCGAGAATTACTACAATAAACTAGCCGGTGAGGATAGCCTAATTTCTTTAAACACGGCTTTTGCACGGGAAGGAGCATACATTCATATTCCTAAAAATATCCAAGTAGAAAAGCCGATCGAGATCGTGAATTTTGCTACAGGTAATGAAGGTGCATTGTTATTACAACCGAGAAATCTAGTTGTCGTGGGAGAAAATTCCCATGTACAGATCATCGAACGCCAACAAAGTTTGACCGATAACGCGGTTTTAACCAACAGCGTTACAGAGATATTTGCTGGCAAACGTGCGATGGTAGATTTCTACAAGATTCAAAACGACAACGAGACCGCCTCACTCATTGACCACACGAGTGTAGAGCAGCAAGCAGATTCTGAGG
>JBBSPH010000374.1:0-2244 GCA_038258985.1 Flavobacteriales bacterium | reverse complement strand
GTTGACGGCAGTAACGTGCTCAATAATGTAAAGAAAACATTAGACAAAGATGGCGGTCAACTTATAGATTGTATGCTTGGAGTCGATATGATGGTCTGGCAGGAAATGATGGAAACCAAAAACACGACAGAAGCTTATGGAATAGACCCAAATGTGGATGGCGGCCTCTTCGGTATTTTCCCCTTTCTTTCGTTTGTTCCATTAGCAGGATATGAGCGATCAGAATCTATCTTTCGAACGACGATCACTACCAAATTAGTTACTAAAAGCAGTATTGTTGATAAAGTAATAGTCAACGAATATGGCTCTTCTTTAGCTACTATCAATCAACTATATGACCCTTACACTGGACAGGTCATCTTGAATAGTACACAGAATGAATTTGATCGATTCCTTCATCATCTTACTTATTTGGCATGTAGAGTAGATACATATTCTCGTATGGGAGGAGCATACAAAAATATCAGGTACGTAGTTGATGGTCTAAAAATAGAAGCTGGTGAAATAAAAGACGTATCAGGTGATTTTGGTGAAAGTCTAATTTTGGGTGATGAATATCTTGTTGGGCGTCACGATCTACTAGGCAATTTTTTAGCTTACGAACCTTACAAATATTATTTAGATTATATTATTACTCCACCTCCATTTCCCGGAACTCACTTAACATTGACTAATTACAAAGGCGAAAGACTTAATCTTGACAGAGACCAATATCGGTATAGTTTACAGGTTGTCAGGAGCGGAAACAGAAATCAGGTGTCACAAAGTGCTGGTGCGGTAACTTCCTTATTACTTCCTTACTCAGCAGATGAGGGAAACTTAGAAGTAACCGATGACAAAAAAATCATCGATGTTAATGTTGCTGAGTTTAGCGAAAACTGGAACGATCATTGTAGCTTTGATCCACTGAGTAATAGCTTGAAATTTTGCGATAACACAACAGAACCGCTCCATTTGCTTAGTGGTTCTGCGGGCAACTGGCGAGTCGATCAGGTATTGGTACTTAGGGAGAGAGAAAGAGTTCATTCTGAGGCACCTGCCGCAACTCCCCCTACTAATAATTCATTATCTAATGATTATTCACAACGACTAACCTATAAAGATGGAATAATTGAAAATTTCGTTCCTTACTGGAGCAGTGCCGGAAGAAATGGATATGGGCCATCAAGTTATACCAAGCAATACCGTACAGTTAGTAAAGTTACCAAATATGATCGCTTTGGTAACGCAGTGGAAGAAAAAAACGCTATCGAAATTCCTAGTAGCGTGCAATATGGTTATGATGGCACTCAGGTAGTTGCAGCCGCAGCGAACTGTGAATATCGTGATATAGGTTTTGAAAATTTTGAAGATTATGCCTATTTCGGACCAGGAGGTGGGAATAACAACTATCCACGCCATTTCTATATAATGCATCCCAGCCAAAACCAAAATTTTGGTGGTGCGATTGTCGATTCAGTAGCTCATACTGGACGGCACGCTTTGCATGTAAGCTGGAATAATACTCGTAGCCAGACTTATAATGTAGATTGCACCAATCCTCACGAAGAGTGTTTGCCAACATTCTCACCAGAGTATGCTCCACAAAAATCATTCTTTTTTAGTGTTTGGGTAGCTACACCAAAATCTTTAAATTGTGGGCAAAGGGTAGTGGAATTTTTGGGATTTAATCCCGATGGTTCGCCCACGCTCGATTATGGTAGTAGTCCGTTTGTACGAATCCAGTTTTCGAATAACCCCTCTCAGACGTACTATCCTTCTGGACCAGTAATTGAGGGCTGGCAACGTATCACAGGAAAATTTGAAATACAAGATCAAGCAGAAATGTCCATAACGCTGGGTGGACCTACCAGTATTGCTTTTCAATACAAAGATGCCTTTTTTGATGATTTTATAATCCATCCTTTTGAAGCTAACATTCGTGCTTTTGTCTACCATCCTAGTACCCTTCGGTTAATGGCCCAACTGGATGAAAACAACTATGCTACTTTCTTTGAGTATGATGATGCAGGTATGCTAGTACGAACAAAACGCGAAACGGATCGTGGTGTCATGACGGTACACGAGTCTCGATCCAATATGCGAGCTAATAATGATTCTGAATAACGCCTAAAGCCAAATAATATGTTTTTTCATCTTACAGACAATTGTGGTTCTATGCGACTCTCCACTATCTTCTGCTCTCTGCTATTATTTATTTTGCTTTGCCCTACCGCTGATATCTTTAGCCAGGCAGAAGTGTTT
>JBBSPH010000373.1:0-2247 GCA_038258985.1 Flavobacteriales bacterium | reverse complement strand
TTGTACGGGAACGCACGATCCATTTAAGGAAACCTTTGACATAAGCAGCCATAAAATTACAATAGAAGATCAATGCTGGCTAGCTACAGATGTATTTGTAGCTCCAGGGATGACCATAGGTCATGGGACGGTCGTGGGCGCACGCAGCAGTGTATTCAAAAATTTGCCAGCTGGCAAGATCTGTATGGGTAGTCCGGCCCGAGTTATAAGAGATAGGTAATTCGTTTCTAAATAGTTATTGCGGCCTATTCCGTAATTACCATCAAGGAATAGCCACCTATCAGCTTTACCGTAAAATCGGGTGCGATGGAAAAAAGCACTTTCCTGGCGATGTTGCCCAGCTTCATCTTGAAAGATTTTTTAGGCGTTTTTATATTACCGTGCGTGTAGAAATAATCGATGACTTTCTGCTCCGTATCAACTAACGTTGCGAGGGCGGTTTCTTTTGTATAGTAGTGTAAATGACCCACAGCGTTCCTTGCATCAATCATTTTGCCTCTCAAAAGGGAGCTCATGTGCACGTCTAGCGGGATGTGATAGACCTTGTATTTTGCACGTTTTGAACAATCCTCTACAAAGCCTAGGTAATCAGGCACGTGTTCAAAAACATCGATCATTAAGAGTACGTCCGTGAAGGTCTCTTTTTTAGTCAGGTCCTCGTTGAAGAATTTAATATTCTCGCGCTCCTTGATTTTGGCAATTTTGATGGCATCAATAGCGATATCATAACCCTCGTACCTCATCGATGGATCGTTATATAATTGATCCATGTTCAGTAATATCTCGCCTACACCACAACCTACTTCAGTTATCGTTTTAGGATTGATGTTGTTCTTTTTTAAAATGTCAAACGCATATTTTGCCTTCCATGGAGAATCGCCTATATCCCAATCTGTCTTAAGCCTAAAATATTCGGAATTTTCACCGCTATAAATGTCTTTCATTTTGAGTATTTTACAAATCGAAGCAACTGCCACTGATCAAATATAAGATTTTTTGAAAATCGGGTTTTATGGTACATTAGCGTCAGGAATCTACAAAAACCTATGGCCCTCTTTACAGACAAGCCTCGCAATGCTGAAAAATAAAACCATCACATTTATAGGTCTTAACTATGCACCGGAAGATACTGCGATAGGACTGTATTCTACCCAGATGGTTAATGCCCTCGTGGCTGCGGGCGCTCACGTTAACGTGGTGACTGCAATGCCTTACTACCCACAGTGGAAAATACAGCAGCCCTACAACGCTGCCCGTTCTATTATGGTGGAAAAAGAGAAAGGGCAGACTATTTATAGATATAAGCAGTATGTTCCCAGATCACCTACTTTTTTAAAGCGGGTTTTTCATATACTCAGCTTCACCCATGGTAGCTGGCGCAATCTTAAAAAAATCGAGAAATGTGATCTTGTGATCTCCATTATACCGTTTACAACATCGGCCTTTTTAGGGAATAAACACGCAAAAAAACACAAAGTACCACACTGGATACATGTGCAGGATTTTGAGTTCGACGCGGCTGTGCAGTCCGGCCTTTCTGGAAATAGTAAGCAGATATTTAAATGGTTGTTTAAGCAGGAATCTGCGCTTTTTAATAAGGCGACAGCAATTAGCACAATTAGTCAAACGATGCTGCAGAAACTTCAAACAAAGACTACAACCTCGATTTTCTACCTTCCCAACTGGATAGACCCAGCGATGATTGGTGCTGACTTTACAAAGCCACATCCCTATCTAGCGAGTCATAAATTCAAACTTCTCTATAGCGGTAATGTGGGTGAAAAGCAGGATTGGGAATTTTTTTCCGCTTTCGCGAAAGCGTTACCACCACAATATTATGATATTATCATCGTGGGTGCAGGTGCGAGGTTCCAGGATTTAAAACAGTCGAACCAGCAGGAAAACATAGGGTTTCACGATCCTGTTCCCTATGCACAGCTCGGCCAACTGCTTGGCAGCGCAGACGCGCATTTTCTATTCCAGAAGAAAGAAATCGTAGATACGGTAATGCCGTCAAAACTGTTGGGAATGATGGCAAGCGGCAAGCCATCACTGGTCTGCGGAAATCTGGCAAGCGAGGTCAGAACTATACTCGAGCGAGCAGATACTGGCTTTTATTTTTCAACAGATGATCTCGAGTTTGCGGTAAGGCAATTGGAGGCATGGAGGCTAGAGCCTGACAGCACAGATGCGATGGGAAAAAGGGCAAAAGAGTTTGTCTGGGAAAATTTTTCACGGGAAAAGATC
>JBBSPH010000372.1:0-2330 GCA_038258985.1 Flavobacteriales bacterium | reverse complement strand
ACCCCACAACATCACTGCATAAAAAAACCGTTTCTGGTGGGAAACGGTTTTGAATATTTATCTGGAATGGTAGACTATTTTCTACGCGCCTCTTTGATACGGGCTTTCTTACCAGTAAGTTGTCTGAAGTAGAAGATACGTTTTCTACGTACACTACCTGCTTTGATCATCTCAATCTTCTGGATTGCAGGAAGATTCATAGGAAAGATACGCTCAACACCTACGTTACCACTCATCTTGCGGATTGTAAATGTCTTAGTTGCACCAGTACCTCTTACCTGTAGCACAACACCACGGAAGAACTGCGTACGGCTTTTCTCACCCTCCTTAATTTCATAGTACACAGTGATGGTATCACCTGCACCAAATTTTGGAAAATCTTTTTTCTCAATGAATTCGTCTTGTACGAACTTTACTAAATCAGTCATTGTAACTGTATTAATGTGTTAGGTAAATAAGCAACATACACGATGATCGTCAGAGGTTGGTTTTTACGAGCGGCAAAAATAGGACTATTTGTTTAATCCTACAAAAAATCGACTAAAAATGATAATTACTGGATAATCAACTTTTTAACAAAGTTGGAGCGTTCCGTATTTACGCGCAGAAAATAAATCCCGGAAGCGAGTGAGGAAACATCAAACATTTGGGTTTGCTTATTGAGGCTGCGTTCTGCTCGGAAAACCTGTTTGCCCAGCGAGTTGATCACCAAGACATTCATATTCTCACTATGCAGATTTGCAAAGGATAGCTTCAAAACACCATCCTTGATCGGATTGGCCAGTAGTGTCATCTTCTCTGGCTTTTGTGCTTGTTGCGCCATGACTGGATGGCGATCAATAGTGGATAGAGCAGTAGCTGAAAATCCATAGACACTTAATAATAAAGAGAGTATAAGTATTTTCATAAATATTTTCTTGGTGACAAAATTAGACTTTAAATGTGATCAATTGGTATTAATGGTCGGTTAAAAGATCGGGTCTTCTTTGCTGCGTGCGATGGTAGGCCTGATCTTCACGCCACTTATCAATAGCAGGCAGGTTACCGCTCAGTAAAATTTCTGGTACGCTAGAACCTTTATATTCTGCTGGTCTAGTATAAACCGGTGGTGCTAATAGGTCATCCTGAAAGCTGTCTGTCAGTGCGCTGGTCTCATCGCTAATGACTCCTGGTATGAGCCTGATGATCGCATCACACAACACCGCTGCACCCAACTCGCCGCCGCTCAATACATAATCGCCTATGGAAATTTCCCTGGTTACAAACATATCCCGCACGCGTTGATCGACACCTTTATAATGTCCACACAACATGATTAGATTGCCTTTAGTCGATAGATTGTTTGCGATGCGCTGGTTCAAGGTCTCGCCATCTGGTGTTAGATAGATCACCGCGTCATAATCGCGCTCGCTTTTTAACTCGCTAATCATTTTATCAATCGGCTCAATCATCATCACCATTCCCGCACCGCCGCCATACTGGTAATCGTCCACCTGGTTGTATTTGTTCATGCCATATTTTCTCAAGTCATGCATATGGACTTCGACAAGGCCTTTGTCCACGGCGCGTTTAAGGATGGAAGCCTGGAAGGGACTTTCAATCAATTCTGGAAGTACGGTAATAATATCTATTCTCAAGGGATGTCGCTTTAGCGCAAAAATACTTCTTCTAAAAATATGCCGTAAATTTCACAGACCTCAAAATATAGCTGTGAAATTCTTGTTTGCGTTTTAATTGATGACATGTCATTAAACACGCCATTCTTTTTTTGACTTCAAAACTGTGAAAGGGTTTAAATAGATCATATGGCGTAGAGACTTATAAGATACCCATCAGTATAACGGGTTGGCGATGATCAGCTTTGGGTGATTTCCGAAATTTTGAACACGGATGTCGAAATTGACTTCTTAAATTGCTGTAGGAATACTGTTTTTGAACTTCGACTGCGCTCAGCATAAACTTCTTCACCGCTGCACTTCTTGAAAACGCAACAAATCTCAAAACCATCGATCACATCAAATTCATGCGAGATCTTGAAACTTTTGACGGTGACGGAATACTAACCTTTAAATAAATAATATATGTACACTCAAAACCAACCAACGCACAACCTAGACGTTTTACGCATCCTTTATATAGTCAAAGCTTGTTTCAACTTTTTGTGGGTTTTGGGAGGCATTGCTTATGCAGGGTTCGGCGCATTCATTTCTCAAATGATGACCCGAATGCCTGTGGAAAATCAGACAGAGCCATTCCCGACGGAAATCACCTGGATTTTTGTCATAATCGGTGGTGTTGTCGCATTCATTTTTCTCTTTATGGCAATCATT
>JBBSPH010000371.1:0-2344 GCA_038258985.1 Flavobacteriales bacterium | reverse complement strand
CTGAAATTTTATACTCATGCCTAACTATATGACCTTTAAGGGCGCCCTCTTTTTTACGGGATGCATATTCATTTCCAGTTGCACATCTACTATAGGTGCGCAAACTAAAACTGATAAACAAACGCAGGAGCAGCTAGAGTCTGCTTTTATCCTGCCAATCACGAAAGCAAGTAATAAGAAATCAGATCCTGATTGCTCCATTAAACCAGGTGATGTTGCTGTGTTTACTGCAGCGCTCAAGGATTCTAAACTCCAGCGCTACACAGACGATGGCACAACCAAGCGTGAATTCAAAAATGCAGAAGCTTTTTGCGACGAGAACTTTTTTTATAGTCAAGACAATAAACTGATCCTTATTGCGTCAGATGGGAAAAGCGATAGAATCGAGTTGCGTCAGGAAAAAAACCTTTCCTTGAACCAGCAGAGCACACTCAGATTTCAAGCTCAATTTGAAAATTTACCAAATTCTAGCGATAACAAAGGTGTAACTCTTGCCCAGATTCACAGCGATGCAGATGGAGTGGGGCGGCCCATATTGCGACTTGAATTCACGGGAGCTAATGAATTGCGAGCTGTAGTTACAGACACCTATGAAAAAGGTGAAGGAAAGTCTGAGAATGACCTCCTGTTATCATTTAGGGATGGGCATCATCTGTATGCCATGATTGAAATTGCGCCTGCTGGCAATGCCATGAATATTTATGTCAAAAATCTTGATACAGGAAAATCTGCTTTTAAGACCTATACCGCTAGTATTAAATGGCAGCAAAAGGATGGCGATTTCTATTTCAAAACAGGTGCCTATTTACAAGAATCAGGCAAGAGCCCCAGAGCGACTTATGACTTGCTTCAGTTTACTTACTAAGGTAGATTTCAAAACATAAAATAACTCTGGTAGATTCAACTACCAGAGTTATTTAGTTCTAACAACAAACTTATTTTATGCCTCCTTATGGATTTCCACTTGATGAGGATAAGGAATTTCCACGCCAATGGAATCCAGCACTGGCTTAAAGTTCTCCTGTAAGTACCAGTATACCGTCCAGACATCTGTAGAGAGCGTGTATGGCCTCACGTTAATATTGATGCTACTGTTTGCATTTTCTGCTACCTGTATAAGTGGTGCTGGATCTTCCAGCACGAGTGGGTGATCGGTACATAACTTAAGCAGCACCTCTTTCACCTTTGCAATATCGGCATCGTAACTCACGCCTATAACAGCTTGACAACGCAGGATTCCCGTACCATCGTGGTTAATGATATTTCCATTAAGCAATGGTCCATTGGGAATAATGGCTAGTTTACGTTCAAAGGTAATCACCTTCGTTTGCAGTATGTCGATTTCAGTAATGGTACCTGTTATTCCCTGAGCCTCAACAACATCGCCTATTTTGAATGGCTTAAATAACAATAGAAGAACACCACCTGCAAAATTGCTCAGTGATCCTTGCAGTGCAAGGCCTATCGCTAGACCCATTGCGGCTAGTATGGCAGCAAATCCACTTGTTTCTACTCCCAGTGTACCCACAATAGCAACAATTAGTAAAATCCAAAGTACCCATGTGATAATATTGATCAAGAACTTTTGAAGGGTCAATTCATAATCCCGTTTGATCATGATTTTGTTGGTAATCTTAATCACCCTTTTGATAAGCCACGCACCTATAATATAGATAAGAATAGCCTTTAATACTGGAATTCCATATTCCAGCAGCAATGCTATTCCTGTTTCTAGATTGAAACCTTTGGTTAAATTTTGTGCCTCTTGGATCATTATTCTCTCGTTTTCGGCAAAAATACGGTTTAGCCACAGGCATTCTCTTTAATTGATGTTAAGGAACAAATAGTAGATTCCCAACTGACCCTAAGGCCATAAATTCCTACATTCGTGGTCTTAATTTCAGTTGTTGAGTAGTTAAGTGAATTGATTTATTTCGCTTTCGCGAAAGCGAAAAGAAAATAGATCCCGATCCAAAAGGCAAACGCCTTAAAAAAACTTCAAACGCACGACATTTTAAAATAGCAATGAAAAGACTTTATAATAGATTAATTGCGTTCTACAGCACCATAAAAAGTAAGATAGCCTTCTATCCTGCATTGATGTCGGTAATTGGTTTTTTGTTTGCCCTGCTCATGATATTGCTGGAAAGGGATGGTATTTCCCGCAAGTTGATTGATTTATTCCCACTGGTTGTTATTGAGGATGGAGATACCGCTCTCAATGTTTTGAGCACCTGTATAGGTGGATTGATCTCGCTTATGGTGTTCAGCTTTTCTATGGTGATGCTGCTATTGAGTCAAGCCTCCAGCAATTTTTCACCGCGATTATTGCCGGGACTTATTT
>JBBSPH010000370.1:0-2353 GCA_038258985.1 Flavobacteriales bacterium | reverse complement strand
GTATGGAACCGCTGGTTTCTGATCCCACTGCTGCTACCGCACAATTTGCCGGAACGGCAACACCGCTGCCACTACTCGACCCACCGGTATCAAATACTTTTCTGCCATAAGGACTCAACGTTTGACCGCCCACTGCACTCCAACCACTGGGACAATCGCCACAGAAAAAGTAGGCCCATTCACTAAGGTTTGCCTTTCCCAAAATGATCGCACCGGCATCTTTCAAATTAGTAACCAATTGTGCATCTCCCGTTTGATTCTGCATCATTACGGCAGCGCCTGCAGTAGTGGGCATATCTGCTGTATTGATGTTGTCCTTCAGTAAAATAGGCATCCCATTGATGGAATAAGGATCCAGAATCTCTCCGTAGCCCAACAATGTCTGCAACTGTTCGTCTGCCGCACGAGCTTCTTCGAGCACCTTGGGATTTAAGGCGATTACCGCATTGAGAGACTTACCATTATTACGGTCATAGCTATAGATGCGGTATAGGTAATAAAGCGCAAGATCCTCATAAGTAAACTTCCCTGCATAAATGCTTTTTTGAATTTCTGGAATACTTTTTTCTTGAGCCAGCTTATTGAGCAGCTCAACTTTTCTAGTACCATTAGGCGAATTTTCACTGAATGCTAATACCTCTGTTTTCAATACGGCAAAAACTTGATCCCTAGAAATATATTCTGAATCCAGCACCTTTAACTCCAATTCTTCTACAGAATCGGTAGCGACTTCTGTTGTCGCAGTGCGGTTAACTTTCGTTTCCTGACCTGTTTTACAAGAAATAATACACACGCTTAAAGCGAAAAGAAATAGCAGTTGCTTCATTGAAAATATCTTTATTTATAACTAGTAGCTCGTTCTAGCTAAAAAGGAAAGAGCCATATTGATGTTTTGAATACTACAATTAATTGAAAAAGCTATCCACAAATTCTACCTTGTTGAATACCTGTAAATCTTCCATTCCCTCGCCAACTCCAATGTATCTAACGGGAATCTGGAATTGGTCGGATATACCGATAACCACGCCTCCCTTTGCCGTTCCGTCCAATTTGGTGATCGCGAGTGAACTTACTTCAGTAGCGGCAGTGAATTGTTTGGCCTGTTCAAACGCATTTTGACCGGTTGATCCATCCAGCACCAGCATAACATCGTGCGGTGCTCCTGGGATCACTTTTTCCATAACTCGTTTGATCTTCGTCAACTCATTCATCAGGTTAATCTTGTTGTGCAGTCGTCCTGCAGTGTCGAGTAGAACAACATCAGCTTTACTGGCAACGGCGCTTTGCAAAGTGTCAAAGGCTACACTTGCGGGATCGCTACCCATTTTTTGTTTTACGATTTCGACACCTACGCGGTCTGCCCATATCTGTAATTGATCTACCGCGGCGGCTCTAAATGTATCCCCTGCTCCCAAAACTACTTTTTTATCAGCTTTTTTGAATTGATGGGCAAGCTTTCCAATGGTAGTCGTCTTACCAACACCATTGACGCCTACAATCATTACCACGTATGGCATTTCTTGGGCTGGTACAGTAAACTCAGTGGCATCGCCACTGTGGACCTCGCTCATAAGGGCAGCAATCTCTTCCCGCATGATCTTGTTCAGCTCCTCGGTTCCCAGGTATTTGTCCGTAGCAACTCGCTCCTCGATACGTTTGATGATTTTTACCGTGGTACCAACACCTAGATCACTGGATATAAGCACATCCTCAAGATCATCCAGTAAATCTTCGTCAACCCTAGATTTTCCCGCAACCGCCTTGCCTAACTTATCAAGGAAATTGGTTTTGGACTTTTCTAGTCCTTTGTCAAGGGTTTCCTTTTTTTCTTTGGAGAATATTTTTTTGAAAAAACTCATAGTCGTTAGTTGGTACACAAAGTTAGTGACATAAGCTTAAATAGTTCAGAGTTATGAGTTCAGAGTTGGGATATGATGGTGGAGAAATTGATGATTTTACGCATTTAAGGGAGTATAGTGGCGAAGAAGTTTAAACTGCGTGTGATCAAATTGCAAAAATGGAACCTATCCATTATCAGTCTTACATATGAATTCAATGAAGTAAATGGAATAATGATCGCCATTCTGGTGAGACACGATAGCGCTAGACCATTTCTTGACGGTGTTCCTAGACTCCATTCAGCACGGCGGGTAGCAAGTGGTTTATAAATAACCATGCTGCGCACATGTCAATAGCCTAAGTTTTAAATCAAACTTAAAACCTAGAACAGGAAATTTCAGATCTGAAAACTTAAACTTTGAACTTAGAACTCTGTACAAGTATCTAAAAATCGACAATAAAAAACCGCGCTGCTTGCGCAACGCGGTTTGATACAGTTTTAATTAACCAACCT
>JBBSPH010000369.1:0-2378 GCA_038258985.1 Flavobacteriales bacterium | reverse complement strand
TTGTTCACCTATCAAACCGACCAATTACCTGTAAATCATTATGAGACTCTGGGGGTTAAGGGTAAAAACGCACTGTTGACAGTAGAACTTGCGACACGGCTCGCCTCTAATACATACAACACCAGATTTTATGCTGATGTCTCACAAGTAGACGGTAAGGCAGCTTCTGGTAAAGTCCTGATTCTTTTTAAACGTTCAGATTCCTTAGATTTTGAATCAGGAGATCGATTGACCGTTTTTGACGATATAAACAATGCCAGCAATGCGAGCAATCTGGGAGATTTCAACTACAAAGAATACCTGAAATCCATTGATGTACATGGACAAATTTATGTGGATAAAGCCAGTATTCTGAACGTTGCGGACAGTCAGGCAACTTTACCGTGGTATGTTGATGCGCGCAATATATTGCTGGAAGATCTTGAAAATTCCGGTTTGGAACCACAACCGCAGGCAATGGTAGAAGCATTAGTCCTAGGTCAACGACAGAATGTTGACCCGTTGATAAGTCAAAGCTTTAGAGATGCAGGGGTTATCCACATTTTGGCGCTTAGTGGGTTGCATGTGGGTATCCTGTTATTGCTCTTAAAATTTTCATTGAAATGGATGCTGAGTATCAAAAACGGTATCTACTATCAAACCATTTCGATTATTATATTGCTCTGGAGTTTTGCTCTAGTTACTGGATTATCACCCTCCATATTGCGAGCTGTAACGATGTTTACCTTTGTGGCTATAGGGATGAGCGCTAACAAAAAGCGATCGGTTTTCCATAGTCTTGCGATATCTGCATTTATTATTTTGTTGATTGATAGTCGCTTATTGTTCAATGTAGGTTTTCAGTTGAGTTATACCGCGGTAGTAGCGATTGTCTTGCTACAGCCAGTATTTACAAGTCTACTGCCGCGCATCAAATGGTGGTTGCCCAGAAACCTATGGCAAATTTTTACAGTTACCCTTGCCGCGCAAATAGGAGTCGCTCCACTCAGTATCTATTATTTTCACCAGTTCCCACTAGCCTTTATTGCTGGTAATATGATCTTGTTGGGGTTCCTGCCCATTATATTGGGATTATCCATTGCATTTGTGATATGGCTACAGTTTCCATTATCGTCGCTTTTTTTTAGTGATGTGCTCAATGTCATCTTTAACCTGATGATAGATATAGTTTCTTGGATCAGCAGTTTTGATGATCTCATCATTAAGAATTTGAATCTACACCCAGTTGAAGTTCTGCTGTGGTACATAATTTTGATAAGTCTCACTCTGTTTTTTAGGCCGCAATTGCTCAAAAGCAAACGCGAGCGACTGCAGATTGTACGCCCTAATAATTTCCTGCACTTGAGTATAGTAGCAGCGAGCCTGTTGGTTGGATTTATGAGCTATACCGCTATAGCCAAACAGGATGCCTATTACATTCTACATCAATCACGTGGAACGGCAATTGCAATTTCTAACGGGAATGAATCAAAGCTCTTTACTCATCTCCCTGACATGAATGCAATTAGAAGAAAACAGAGTCTAGATCGCTTAAAGGGATCTACCGTGTTTCTTAATACCACTGTAACCGTGGATAGTATGCCCCCACTTTTAAAATACAAGGAAAGAGAAATTTTAGTAATCGATGAGAGCGGTGCTTACCTAGCAACAGAGAAACAGGATCCCATCGTTCTGCTTTCACATTCTCCAAAAATAAATCTTGACAGATTGATTACCGATCTGTCGCCAAGGTTGATCATTGCAGATGGTTCCAATTATCGAAATATGGTGGATCGCTGGGAGCAAACCTGCCATCAACGCGAGGTGAAATTCATCAACACCTATATCAATGGCGCGATTGATATCACACAATATTAATCCTGTAGGCGGTAGTCAAAATCCCTTTGATAATCTGCCCAATCTTTACCGCTGCGTATTGATTTATACGTGTCATCAGAGAGCATGGTGATGTAGACCTCTAGTTTTTTGGCATCAAGTTTTCCGGGAATGGGCTGAATGACATTACCGATCGTGTCAAAGAATATGATGGTCGGGTATTCAAATATTTTCATCGCCTCGGCAAAATCGTGCTGCGCGCCTGGAAACTTTTTGTATTGCTTATTGCCATAAGACTTCCCTTTGTAGGTGATAGCTTCCTTTCCTTCTGCATCGAACGCAACGGGATAATAATTCTTATTGATGAACTGTGCGATATCCGCTTTCGCGAAAGCGTACTTATCCATCCATTTACAATTGGGACAGGAATTCGTGTAGGTCTTTAAAAGAATCTTGCGTGGTTCCTTTTTTTGTGCCGCGAGAGCATCGTTCATCGACATCCACCTGACTTGAGCGCCAGCAATGGAGAGGCTAAATAAACAAAATAGGAGAAGATATCGTTT
>JBBSPH010000368.1:0-2396 GCA_038258985.1 Flavobacteriales bacterium | reverse complement strand
AGCAGTTAAAGCAATCAGTTGACGTATTTCTACATTGCCAGTCGCAGCAGCTTGTTCCAATAATTGATATTTTTTTCTGTCATCATGCAAGCTCAATTGCCCAACCATCTCCAATACCATTTCTTTCTGGATGGGAGATTGCAAGGTTTCCTTATAACTGTTATAAGCTTCTGGAAAAGAGGAAATACGCCGTGCTAATAATTGCAGGTACCCTTCCATAAACAAATCCTTGCGCAATAAACGCAAAGCCTCGTTGCTGGGAAACTGCTTATTTGTCAACCATAATTCCTTATAAGCAGTAAGATCCGATCCTGATTCCGCGGCCATGATGGTCAAAAAATCATTTGTAGTTGCATTTTTAAAAGCATACTCTTTCAAGTATCTTTTTATACCAGCCTTAAATGCGGTATCGCCCACCAAGTCCCGCAGGGCATGAATAGCCCATGCACCATGCTGGTAGAAAGTAAGCGAACTAGCACTGGGATCCATTAAGGGTGTGGTTTTGCCGGATTGGTCTTGCTCATTAAGCAATTCTGCCTGCTTGTACAAATTCACGTAATAATGTGCGTCGCCGTACAGGTCACGCTCTGCAAGCATCGCATAATAGGTGGCAAAACCTTCTTGTAACCAGTGATGTGTCCCAGATTCCTCTGTCACTAAATCGCCAAACCATTGGTGCGAAAGTTCATGCGCGTTTACGTTTACATAGCTGCGATCAACTGCACCTAGTTTATCCTGCACAAACTGATCGTCAAAAATTGTCGTACCCGTATTTTCCATACCTGCATACAAAAAGTCCTTTACCGGAATCTGTTTGTAATTCTGCCATGGATAGGCGATGCCTATTTCACGCTCCATAAAATCAAATAGCTGTTTGGTATGTGCATAGGTGGATTCTACCTTTTGCCCATCTTTAGGGTAATGATACATTTCAAGCGGCACTCCACTCTCTGACATGCTCGTCGCAATCGCATAATTACCCACCACAAGGGCGACTAGATAACTGGACATAGGCTCTGTCATATCATAATCCCAAGTCATTTGGCCGTTTGAACCTTGTTTGTCAATCAATTTTCCATTTGCCACAACCGTCATTGAAGCTGGAGCGGTCACGTGGATATCCCATTCCATCTTTTCATTCATATCATCTATGCTGGGCAGCCAGTTGCTGGTATATTTTCCCTGACCCTGCGTCCACGCTTGTTCCCAACGACCGTCCACCTTCTCATCAATAAAATAAAGTGCCTTGTTGGGTTGCCCCTTAAATGTTAGGGTGATGGTGGCTTTTTCGCTTTCGCGAAAGCGTGCTCGCAACAACAATCCCGCATCATCAGCGGTCGCAGCGATATCAGGATGCGTCGTGGAACTCACCGAATAAGAAACCAAGTTATGCCCGTCTATATGAATTTGTTCTACATCTTTTAAAATGTCAATCTCAAAAACGACACTACCATCAACCATGGTAGTAGCGGGATCAAGCAAGACATCTACCGTTGCGCGGGTAAAATCAACCGCTGGTTGTTCAATGCCTTGTGCATTGGAAATGAGGGTGATACACAAAAAAGAGAAAAGTAGAAAAATCTGTTTCATAAGCCTGCCAAAATACAAAATGTCGCGCCCATCCTGTGACTAGGATCGTGCCAGAAAGTTTAGTGTTGACAATTGGGCGCGGCAATGCTACCTTTGGGACTTAACTTGCCAGCGTGCCTGTAAATTTTTTAACCACACCTATTGATT
Organism: Flavobacteriales bacterium; assembly: GCA_038258985.1. Classification (GTDB taxonomy): domain Bacteria; phylum Bacteroidota; class Bacteroidia; order Flavobacteriales; family Flavobacteriaceae; genus Nonlabens. Next base: position 659 of record JBBSPH010000368.1, on the reverse strand, counting down.
ACCTATCCGGCGTTGGGCCAGCCCGGGCAGACCTGCTGCGCAAGGAATTGGGCATTATGACCTACGGTGATCTCGCCAACTTTTTCCCGAATCGATACGTCGACCGCACCCAATTCCATAAGATCAATCAATTGGTTCCTGAAACTGCACAGGTCCAGATTGTGGGTAAGTTGATGTCTCTTGCCAGTGCTGGTGCGGGAAAGGCAATACGATTGGTCGCTACATTGGCAGATGATACGGGTAGAATGGAGCTGGTCTGGTTCAAGGGACAGAAGTATTTCAGGGAAAACTTAAAGGTGAATGAAGTGTATGTCGTTTATGGCAAGGTGTCGAAGTATGGCGCGATGTACAGCATCGCCCATCCAGATATAGAGCCGCTCAAGGAATACCGCGGTCGGGCACAAAACGCGATGACTCCTATATATCCGTCCACTGAAATGCTTACAAAGCGCCAGTTGAACAATAAATATTTTGTCCGATTGATGCGCCAATTATTCTCTGAGATCAAGGCAGCATTTGTAGAAACTCTACCGGACGACGTCATGCGGGACCAGCAACTGATATCTAAAAATGTGGCGATGCAGGAAATCCATTTTCCCACCAGTACAACAGCACTGCAGGCAGCGCTCAAACGACTCAAATTTGAGGAGCTGTTCTTT
>JBBSPH010000367.1:0-2420 GCA_038258985.1 Flavobacteriales bacterium | reverse complement strand
TACGCAATGATCTTGTAGTTGAGTCTTGGCATTATTGGAACATTTTTTCCACTTTGGTAATGGAGCGCGGTAGGCAACATACCACTACCCGATCACCAGCCTGTATGGTGAAGTTACCTAGAACAATATTTCCTTTTCCTTCTCGTATCACACCACCTATAATGGCACTGCGCGGTACATTTACATTTGATATACGCTTGTTGCAGATATCGCTTTGAGGTTTCACGATAAACTCCAGTAACTCTGCATTCATATTGTTGAGCTTGGTCATCGCGACTACTTCCCCTTTTCTTATGTATCTAAAAATATTATTTGCAGCCAGTAGTTTTTTATTGATCAATGTATCGATACCTATGCTGTGCGATAACTGGAAGTAATCCATGTTTTCTACCAGGGAGATAGTTTTACCCACACTTTTACTCTTGGCCATCAGGCAAGAAATAATATTCGTTTCACTATTTCCTGTCACTGCGATAAAAGCATCCATCTCATGGATACTTTCCTCTTGAAGTAATTCTACATTTCGACCATCGCCGCTAATGACTAAGGTGTCTGGCAAGCGATCTGCCAGGTCAAATGCCTTGTCTGGATCTATTTCAATCAACTTGACATTGATACCAGATTTTGCAAGCTGACGAGCACTTTGCTCACCTATTGCGCTACCGCCCAGAATCATCACATTCTTCATGGCACGCTTTGTCTTGCCGGTAAGCTTGTACAATTCTTCAACACCTCCCGTGGTAGTTATAAAATAGACTTGGTCACCTTCCTTAAACTGGGTGTCACCACGAGGAATCAGTGTGTATTGCGTGCCGAATCGCTGTATGGCAATCGGCATAAAATGTACTTCTGGAAAAATCTCACCTGCTTCTTGGACAGACTTACCCACAAACTGGGCGGTGCGGGTCAAGTTGACGCCCACCATAGTTAGCGCGCCCTGCTCAAATTCATAACTGTCGTTAAATGCACTCTGGTTGAGTAACAACTCAATCTCTTTGCTTGCCAGCGACTCTGGCGAGATCAATTCATCAATACCGAATCCCTTAAAACCTACCTCATCCTGATTTTCTAAAAATTCAGTATTTGATATTCTTGCGATGGTTCTTTTTGCGCCCAGTTGTTTTGCCAGTACGCTTATCGTAATGTTGGTCGTCTCGCTGCTGCTCACGGCAATGACAAGGTCTGCGCTACTGACGTTAGAGTCCTTGAGGATTTTAATAGAGGTTGCATCGCCGCGCATCGTCCTGATATCCAAGTGCGTATCTGCGTAGTGTAGATTTTCCTTTTCGGTATCAATTAGGGTAATATCTTGGGACTCGTAGGATAGAAGTTTGGCTAGGTGAAAGCCTACCTCGCCAGCACCTGCAATAATGATTTTCATACAATTGCTTCTGTAGTTTCCAAATATACCATTAAGACGATAATTAGCGTCAATGCTTGCTGATTAATGGTAAAATGGTGGGTAATTTCGCTTTAGCGAAAGCGAAAAATCCCAAAACCTCGCCACTCCATTGTATCTTTACCGTTAGAATCAATAATTGTGTCTGAACAAGTAAAACCCAACCAAAACGACATTACCGGCAAAAAACAGCAGGTAACTAAGATGTTTGATACCATAAGCAGTGAATATGACGGCTTGAACCGTTTAATATCACTGGGACTGGATCAAAAATGGCGCGATAATGTAGTCGATATGGTGGCGGCTTCACAACCAGATTCTATCATGGACATCGCTACGGGAACAGGTGATCTAGTTATTAAAATGGCACAGAAAACAAAAGCTTCCTGCCTGGTAGGACTAGATATCTCTAGCGGTATGCTAGAAGTAGGTAAAATAAAAGTCACTCAAGAAAACCTGGACAGTCGTATTCAAATGGTGCTGGGCGATTCTGAAAACCTACAATTTGAAGAGGCTACTTTTGACGCTATCACGGTTTCCTATGGCGTTCGGAATTTTGAAGATCTTGAAAAGGGCCTATCCGAAATCCTGCGAGTCCTAAAACCTGGCGGCATGCTAGTCATCTTAGAAACCAGCGTACCAGAAAAATTCCCCTTTAAACAAGGGTATTATGTCTACAGTAGCCTGGTCGTGCCCACGCTGGGCAAATTATTTTCAAAAGATCGTACCGCCTATAATTATCTTTCCAAGAGCGCATCTAAATTTCCTTATGGAGAACGATTCAACAATATTTTAAAGAAAGTTGGGTTTAAGAACGTAGAAAACCACTTACAGTTTCATGGAGCATCCACGATCTACAAAGCAGTCAAATAATCCCGTGTTACGCATTCCTTTTTTCATAGCCGTCTTTTTCTTGGGTAACTTATGCAGTGCGCAGTTATTCTCTAAGGAACGCATCCTTAATCGCGAGAATTTTGACAAGGAGCCGTTGACTTTTGGATTCTATATGGGATTGAACGTT
>JBBSPH010000366.1:0-2426 GCA_038258985.1 Flavobacteriales bacterium | reverse complement strand
ATAAACAGTCATCTAAACACCACTGTAGGCGCTGAAACCGCCATCAATAGGCACGACAATACCTGTAATAAATGATGCGGCATCGCCGCAAAGCCACTCTACGGTGCTTACCAAATCTTCTGGCTTGCCGTAACGACCCATGGGCGTCTGGCCGATGATTTGTTCACCACGTGCTGTCGCTGACCCATCCGTATTGGTGAGTAACGCTCTGTTTTGATCTGTCAGGAAAAACCCTGGTGCGATCGCATTAACGCGGATTCCTACCTTAGAAAAATGCACCGCGAGCCATTGGGTAAAGTTGGAAACTGCAGCTTTAGCACCGCTATATGCTGGAATTTTTGTCAAGGGTGTAAATGCATTCATGGACGAAATATTCAAAACGCTACAGCCATCACGCCCTACCATATCTTTTGCAAAAACCTGTGTAGGTATCAAGGTTCCCAAGAAATTAAGATTAAACGTAAATTCAATCCCTTTAGGATCAAGGTCAAAAAATGTTTTGAAACCTTCGGTAGTATTTTCAAGGTCTTCCATTTGGAAAAATGGATTACTGGTCGTTCCCATGGGATGGTTCCCACCGGCGCCATTGATCAAAATGTCCACCTTTCCATAGGCGTCATTGATCTCTTTTTTGGCTTTTTCCAACGAGTCCTTTTCTAAAACGTTTCCAGCGATACCCATCGCTTTACCGCCATTAGCCTTGATCTCGTTAGCAACTGCATCTGCAGCTTCTTTTCTCAAATCAAGTACGGCTATTTTGTGGCCATGTTTAGCGAGTGCAACGGCAAGTGTGCTACAAAGGACACCACCGGCTCCCGTTAGGACTATTGTTTTTGACATAATCGTTTAGATTTTAAGGTTTGTCTTAAAGTTCTTCAAATATGCTACATTTGGATCAAATCTGGTCGACCAGAATGAATTCAATTTAAATAAATTTAAAAATACGAAGCGTTTAATGCACTTAAAATATTGATTTTAAATACATTAAAATTTTAAAAATTTTCATAAAATAATTTATTTCAAGCTAGCTATTATGGTTTTGATTGCCTTGAAATCGATTGTGAATGAGAATTTTCACCTCTTTGAGACCTATTACAACGATTGCGTCAGCTAGTAAAATAAACTCGATTATGAAATTTCCATCTTTTATTAAAAAACTTTTGTTCCTCTATATTGTTTCCTTTTCTATAGGCTGCTATGCTCAAGCTATTCCTGAAATACTAAAGAATAAGGAAATCATGAAGTCGACTTATTTGCCAGATTTTAGCTATGCAGGCTACCAGAATGGCGAATCGCCCATTCCAACAGATGGCGGTACTGTAGTAAAAGCCACTGATTACGGCGTTGTGCCTAATGATGAACTCGATGATTCAAAGGCACTAATTGCTGCTATAGCTGCATCTAAAGAAATAAGCGGGAAGGTCGTCCTGCAATTGCCTGCAGGAAAGATTATACTGAGTGATATCATTTATATAGAACGAAGTGATTTTGTATTGAAAGGTGCAGGAACAAATCAAAATGGTACAGAGCTATATTTTCCAAGACCGCTCATGTATGTGCCAGATCCCGCCGCATTGCAGGAGTTGAGAGAATATCTCGTAGAATTTGATAAGGTGCAACGGGAAAAGGAGAATAATATTGATCTACCATTTTCTCAATATGCCTGGTCAGGTGGTTTTATCTGGACCCAGGTTCCAGGTGAGCGCGTCAAGTCCTATACCGAGAATTATGACCGTGAAGAAAATGTAATCGCAAGTGTAAGATCTGGTCAACGAGGAGCGCTGGAAATTACCGTTGCAGACGCATCTAGATTAAACGTAGGTGATGTACTCGAATTACAGCTATTCAATAAAGATGGCGAAAGTGGTAAGATCATAACCGATTTATACAAAGGCGCGGATGTTAAGGTAGGATCACACCATTGGAACTTTCCCGGTTTACCCATCGTTCGACAGCAGGTAGAAATTAAGAAAATTAACAAGAATAAGATTACCATTAACACACCCTTGACTGTTGAAATCGACCCATCCTATCAGGCGCGATTGATAGAGTGGAAGCATTTAGAAAATGTTGGAATCGAGGGATTCCGGATTAACTTCCCGATGGCACCTCTTGTAGCGCATCATGTGGAGCAAGGCTTCAATGGTATATTCCTCACCAGACTATATAACAGTTGGGTGAAAGATGTGAGTATCAACAATGCAGATAGCGGGATTCTAGCAGAGGAAATCGCTAATGTTACCATCAAAAACATCCATACGACTGGCGATCATCTAGCACACTATACCGTAGCCATGGCCGGTGTACACAATGTGCTAGCAGAAAAGGTGATCGTATACAATAAAGCGGTTCACCCGCTGAGTTTCAATACCTTTTCAACTAAAAATGTGTATAAGGATTGCGAGGTTTATGTAGATCCCATTCTT
>JBBSPH010000365.1:0-2452 GCA_038258985.1 Flavobacteriales bacterium | reverse complement strand
TATACGAGGTCCAGTTTTTACAGCAGGAAGTGGCTTAGGTTAGGCAAAATTAGCCTCAAAAAAACCTTTTACATCATAGCCCATTTTGTCCGCTAGCAAAGCTGCCAAAAAGCCAAGTAATATCGCAAGAAACATAATTATGATCAATGAAATGATTAATAAAACCATGGCGATAAGTGTTTTTAATATGGTGGTTTGAATGTCCAGATTAAAACATCGCTTGTAGCAATAGGCATTATAAAATAACATTGCAGGAAATGGTACAAAGGACCAATAGGTAAATATTTCTGGAGATATCCATAGCAGTGGTAAGCTAAGTGGCGTAGTGGCAATAGTTATGTGCGCATACGTATATAGGTAAAAGACGATATGCTCCGTAAAATTAAAATAGCGTTTGCCGTAAAACGTCATCCTCCCTACGAATGCAAGCAGAGGAATAGTAAGTAGCGTAATTAAACCTAGGTAATCTAAAAAGAATTCTGACATCTTCTTTTGCGTTTTAAAAGCTTTCAGATTTTCCTCAGTTGTCCCTATTTGAGCGTACCCTTCTTGAAAGTCTGCCATATACTGATCCAGCGCGCCAGAGCTGCGCATGAAAAACATATAGATTCCTGTAATAAAAAGGGCTAGCAAAGTGTATCTCACCGCATCCATATAATTGACGCGTCTGCCTTTGATATACCCATTAATAACAGCCTCCGGCTTTGCAAAAAGATCAACAAAAGTTCGAACAAATTTGGTGTCAAATCCTAGGTACATATCACTAAAATCTGCTCCTACTTGACGCATCGTGATCCTATTCTCTATCCACTTTGCACCGCAAGCAGCGCAATGGGTATGTCCTGAATAAAGCATGTGCCCACAGTTTTTACAGACTCTTTCCATTAGGCAAGATGGGATTTGATTTTATCGGACAGATCGTCCATGTCGTCATAGCTCTCAAACTCACCATTGATGACCAGGGAAACCTGACCAGTTTCCTCACTCACGATAATGGCGAGTGCATTGCTGCGTTCCGTCAGTCCTAATGCGGCACGATGACGCAAACCAAATCGCTGCGGTATTTTCCTATTGTCGGAAACAGGTAGAATGACTCTGGTGGCAGTGATCTTATTATCCTCAATGATCATAGCTCCGTCATGTAGGGTACTATTTTTATAAAAAATACTCTGGATGATAGGCGCATTGACCACAATATCCATTGCATCACCACTACTTTTCAAAAAATCCAGTGAACCGTCGCGTTTGATTGCGATAAGCGCGCCAGTTTTGGTCGAGCTCATTCGTTTGCACGCCGTGACAATCTCGTCTACAATCCCATTATTGTTATTGGTATCTGCTTTAAAAATGCGCAGTTGACGCAACAGTCGGCGTTTAGAGGTAAAGTTTGTTGAACCCAGCGTTAACAGAAATCGCCGAATCTCTTGCTGGAAAACAACAATCAACGCAAAGGCTCCCGCACCTGTAAACGCGCCTAAAGCACGTGACAACATCTCCATTTCCAGAAAAACGGTTACCTGATAAATCAAATAAATAATGACGATCCCGATGAATATATTGATCGCTGCAGATCCCTTGACCAGTCTGTAGAGGTAAAAGATCAATGCCGCAAATAGCACGATGTCGATCAGGTCAATAATTCTAAAATCCGGTAACTCCATTACGGGTAAAAATAGGGTTAATTTTTTTCAATGGCCGTGTGCAGGGAAACCACTTCCATTGCCTCTCGCACATCGTGCACACGCAGGATCTTAGCGCCTTGTTGCAGGCAAACCATATGTAGGGCGCTCGTTCCATTTAACGCTTTTTCAGGAACGGTACCCAATGTTTTATAGATCATGGATTTACGAGAGACTCCCGCCAGCAATGGCACTTTATGGCTTTTTAGAAGTTCCAAGTTCTTTAAAAGATGAAAATTTTGGGTGGTAGTTTTTGCAAATCCAAAACCCGGATCAATCACCATATCCTTGATTCCGGCAGCGCGTGCGGCGGCAATTCGCTCGGCAAAATAAGTGTTTATTTCTAGGATCAGATTGCTATAGTCCGTCATGGATTTCATGGTTTGTGGCGTGCCGCGCATGTGCATCATAATGTAGGGAACGCTCGCTTTGCCAACCGTTTCCAGCATCTTGGTATCCAATTTACCGGCGCTGATGTCATTCACGATGTCAATCCCGTGGTTGATTGCTGTGGCGATTACGCTTTCGCGAAAGCTATCACAGCTCAAAACAATACGATTAAAAGAATTTTTGAGCAGGTCAATAATGGGAATAACACGTTTTAATTCTTCATCCATCGAAATATCAGTGCCGTCCGGACGGCTGCTATAACCACCCACGTCAATGAATGTCGCTCCATCGGCAAGCATTTTGTCGACCTGAGAGAGCACTGCACGGTCTGTCTTTAGTTTCCCTCCATCGTAAAAGGAATCTGGCGTGATGTTGAGGATGCC
>JBBSPH010000364.1:0-2509 GCA_038258985.1 Flavobacteriales bacterium | reverse complement strand
GTCATACGGAGTTCGTTGAAATTCCTTTGCTTTTTCAGATAACTCATGCATTTTTTCATCGATCTGTACCGAAAAAACATCATTTGTGGTTTGTAGTACCGCGGCATCTGCGTAGTACACAAAATCGCCGGTATAATAAGATTCATCTACCGCAAGCTTAGCTTCATCAACTGATGCCTTCTGTGTAGAATCATCCTTACATCCGACCAGTAAAACTAAAAAAAGTAGGGATAGAATAGTAATTCTCATTACTTCATAGGTGTTTTTCCGACCGTATTTTTAAAGTCGACCGGATCGTGTTGAATAATAACTTTGGCGTTTTTCGCTTTCGCGAAAGCTTCAAAAGCGGCAATACTTTCCTTGCTTTGAGCAATGTCATAATTGAACGATGGGACAACATCGTCCTCGCGGTTTTGCTCAAAGTGGTACGTATCGCCAGAAAGTAGGGTAGGACCATTTTCTTTCAGACTCAAAAATAACGCCTGGTGGCCAGCAGTATGGCCAGGAAAGGACTTTATAATAACAGACCCATCGCCGAAAACATCATAGTCGCCACTTAACAATCGCTTATTGGTCAAAGCACTAAAGGAATCTGGTGCGTAAAATGCATTTCCTTTAATTTCCTCGCTATTGGCAAAATCACTCTCCGTTTCTTGAACGAGCCATTGTGCATTTGGAAAATTGTTCGCTGCTCCCGTATGGTCAAAATGAATGTGGGAAAAAGCAATCATTTTAATATCTGCTGGCGTTAATCCCACAGCTTTTAGCTGTTCAACGATCTTTGCATCACGCGAGATGGTAAACGCATCTCCTTCTGGAGTAACGTCACCATTCCCAACCAATCCTTCAGGAAGTCCGGTGTCCCAAAGCAAGTTCCCATCGGGATGCTGAATGATATAAAAAGGCGAGGCTAATTCTTGCGTTTCACCTTCATAACGATCACCCTCAGAAAACATAGCCTTTTGTTTAGCTAGAATCTTACCACCATCAAAAATGTGCAATGTGACCTCAGGTAGATTTGCTAGACTGTCCTGCATTCTAGCTTCTGCCTCGGCCTCGTTCCATCCATCGTTAAAACCTTGTTTGATATCCTTACAGGACGCTAGTGAAACAAGACCGGCAAGTAAATAAATGTAGTATTTCATTGAATTGACTCTAATTGTAAATAATGTTTTGATGTAATTTTTCTTTCGCGAAAGCGAACTCTTTATCCCACAGATCCTTCCAGACTGATTTCCAATAGTTTTTGCGCCTCAACTGCAAATTCCATGGGTAGTTTATTCAACACTTCTTTAGAGAAACCGTTGACGATCAATGCGATCGCTTTTTCTGTATCGATCCCGCGCTGGTTGCAATAGAAAATCTGGTCTTCGCCTATCTTACTGGTGGTGGCCTCGTGCTCCACTTTAGAAGTGCTGTTTCCAGTTTCTATATAAGGGAAGGTGTGGGCGCCACAGTCATTACCCATCAATAAACTATCACACTGGGAGAAATTCCTCGCATTGCTGGCACGACTTCCTATCTTGACTAGGCCGCGATAAGAATTTTGCGATTTTCCAGCGCTGATTCCCTTAGAAATAATTGTGGATTTCGTGTTTTTGCCTATGTGGGTCATTTTCGTTCCCGTATCGGCTTGTTGGTAATTGTTGGTTACTGCGATAGAGTAGAATTCTCCCACGCTGTTATCTCCTTTTAAAATACAACTAGGGTATTTCCAGGTGATGGCACTACCTGTTTCCACTTGTGTCCATGAAACCTTTGCGTTTTTCTCACAGATCGCTCGCTTGGTCACAAAGTTAAAAACACCACCTTTTCCTTCTTTATTACCAGGATACCAGTTTTGAACGGTTGAATATTTAATTTCTGCATCGTCAAGGGCGATCAGCTCTACACAAGCGGCATGCAGTTGGTTCTCGTCACGTGATGGAGCGGTACAGCCTTCTAGATAACTCACATAACTGCCTTCGTCTGCAACTACTAATGTTCTTTCAAATTGGCCAGTTCCTGCCTGATTGATACGGAAATACGTACTCAACTCCATTGGGCATCGAACGCCTTTTGGAATGTAACAGAAAGATCCGTCTGAAAACACGGCGGCATTAAGGGTTGCGTAATAATTATCCTTTTGCGGTATCACGGTTCCCAAATATTTTTTGATCAATTCTGGATGCTCTTGAATCGCCTCAGAAATAGAACAGAAAATAATGCCTTTCTCCGCTAGCGTTTTCTTAAATGTCGTGGCAACAGAAACGGAATCCATCACTATATCTACCGCAACACCAGTGAGCATTTTTTGCTCGTCAATGGAAATGCCAAGTTTCTTGAAGGTCTCCAGCAATTCTGGATCAACCTCATCAAGACTATCTAGTTTTGGTTTTTTGCTGGGTGCAGAGTAATAGGAAATTGCCTGTAGATCAGGCTTTTCATAATGAACATTTGCCCACTCTGGCTCGTGCGGCGATACAAAATGGCGGTAAGCCTCTAGACGCCACTCTGTCATCCATTGCGG
>JBBSPH010000363.1:0-2518 GCA_038258985.1 Flavobacteriales bacterium | reverse complement strand
TTACCCTACATCTAACAACAAAGCTTCCACTGCATACCCAGAATTTATATTTCAATTTGATAGACAAGCTGGCGGTGATCTTGAGACCGGCAATGCCTGGTGGCGCAGCGCAAGCTCACCTAATGAATTCGTGCTCGTGCGGCTGCGTCAGAAAAAGGACCGCAGACAATTGATTATTCAGCGGGCATCGATTATAGGTATTTCAACTATTGTAGAGGCCAATCGTAAAAATATTATTCCATTTACCACGAAAGATTTGGGCGATGGAAAATTCATTGTCACTCCTGATAGCGAATTAGAAGCTGGAGAATATTGCTTTTTCTATCAGGGAACGTCGGCAGGGCAACAAGTAACCAGCGAATTTAATTTTGATTTTAGTGTGGGTTCCAGGTAGAATTTTTCTGCTTCTATAAAAGAGGATTTGCCCTTCCTTTTTTGTACTCAATTAGGTGAGTAACACCTTCAATTTAAAAAAGGTGATTGATAGTCAGCTTAAAAGCTGTCGATGTACAGGAACTCACGTATCTTGCCTGCTCATACAACATAAATGAAAATCAACCTGCTTTCCTGTGATGCGCAACGGCCAGATAAAAGAGCCATTGCAAAATGTATAGCTGGAATATCGCTCAACTCTAGCGATTCACTCGCTAACGAGTTGACGGATATTTTATTAATGGGCGATGCCGTTGACATTGAAATTGATGACAAAAGTCGTGGCTCTGCCCTACGCGATTTGCGCAAATTGGATATTGATTATGAAATTATGGAATGATCAATGAATTGAGGTTTTCCATTCTCACCACAAGGCTTTTCCTCTTAATTTCGCAAAAATTGCCTGCAAATCTTTAATGATCTTTTTGAATAATTACATGTGATTAGTTCGCTTTCGCGAAAGCAAAAAAAAACCACACCTATCTTTGATCGACTTCTCGATAAATAGATCTATTTCTTAATGCGCTTATTAGGGTAAATTTTCTTTTCTCTCCATCTCGCCAGTCCTGCTAGAATTGCAACAAACGTCAACGACCCGATAATGGCATTGTAGGAAATGATCTGGTCACCACTGGCATAACTGTGCAGCCCAGATAAGTAGAAATTCACTCCAAAATAAGTCATCATCACGCTATAAAAAGCAAGAATTGACCACAGGTTAAATGTCCATCGCCCTTTTAGACCAGGCACCAGACGCAAGTGAAGTACAAAAGCATACACAAAAATGGTGATAAGCGCCCATGTTTCCTTGGGGTCCCAGCCCCAGTAACGACCCCAGCTTTCATTTGCCCACATAGCGCCCAAGAAATTTCCTATCGTCAACATGATCAAACCTACGGTCAAGGAAACCTCATTGATATACGTCAGTTCCTTAAGATTCAAATCCATTTTCTTTTTGTTCTTCTCCGTGGAAAACAGCATTAAGATCATGCTTACGATCCCTAGAATCATTCCCAAGGCAAATGGACCGTAACTCGCGACAATAACGGCAACGTGAATCATCAACCAGTAGGAATCCAATACCGGTTGCAGGTTTGCAATGGATGGATCTAGCCAATTCAATTGTGCTACCCACAAAATAATGGCTACTACAAAGGCAGTACTTGCAATCGTCATTTCGCTCTTTCTTCCAAACATCAATCCGAAAGCCATGGTCGCCCATGCAACATATATCAAAGATTCATAAGCATCTGACCAGGGTGCATGACCACTTAGATACCATCTTATTCCCAGCCCTAGTGTATGTACGAGGAATATCCCTACTACTGCATATTTATGAAAGATGATTGCCCATCGTATCTCTCGCATGGGTCGGACGATCTCAACAATCAGTAAAATCAGCATTAAAACACCAAACCATACATACCACTTATATAGGTTTTTGAAAATGTCGTAATTGTTATATAAAATCTCTGCCTCGATTTTTTCTGCAGACGGCATGACCGCTGCACCATAGGCTTTTTGGAATTCAAAAAGGCTGTTCAGCGCTGTGTTTGCCCGTAAATAATCGCCGGTCTGGTTTCCCTCTCGCAACAGGGTTGTGTATGCTGGGATAAAATCGCGCACAAAATTGTAATCCCCCTCGCGGTCAAAACCAGCCTCATCCAACTCTGGTCTCGAGTACCATTTATTGTTTTCGGCATCTGGTTTGGGAAATATTTTGAATATCGCTCCAGTAATCACCTGGTCTAGCAATCCCACTGCATAATTGGTCTCGATAAATTCGTTTTGAATATTTGTCTTGACATCTGCACTATTTGCAGCATCGAGAAATGGGCTCAGTTTGTAGCCGCCTACCTCGCCATTGGGTTTTCTAAAGAAATCCATACCGCTGGCAAAACTTCTACTCTTATCGATCTCTAGAATCGATTTGAGAGAATCATTCTTGTAATTAAGCTTAATGATAGGCACCTCAAACCACAGTTGCCCCATTTGCATCATACTAATGATGGTCTGCTCCGGCGATAATCTAACAATGGAATCTCCGACTTTGGCCTCGTAATAATCGCGCTCAGATAACTTCCTC
>JBBSPH010000362.1:0-2527 GCA_038258985.1 Flavobacteriales bacterium | reverse complement strand
TACATCAACAGGTTCTTCGTCTTTTACTTCAAAATTCTTCCGTTCAATCATGTAATAAACCAACGGCACCAAAAGTAAAGTAAGCACCGTGGAAACAATGGTTCCGCCCATAAGTGAAATGGCCGATCCTTGAAAAATTGGGTCAAAAAGAATTACGAATGCTCCAATTACAACTGTTCCTGCAGTTAATAAAATCGGGGTTGTTCTCACTGCTCCTGCTTCAAGAACAGCTTGTTTTAAAGGAATTCCCTCTGCGGTTCGAAGATTTATAAAGTCAATCAATAAAACAGAGTTTCGTACCATAATTCCCGCCAAAGCAATCATTCCTATGAAAGAAGTTGCAGTAAAAAACGCACCCATAATCCAGTGACCTAAAACAATTCCTATCAACGATAATGGTATTGCAACCATCATTACTATTGGTGCTTTAAAGTTTTGAAACCAACCTACTATTAAAATATAGATTATGATGATTACACCCAAAAATGCAATTCCTAAATCGCGGAATACTTCCAACGTAATCTGCCATTCGCCATCCCACTTCACCGTAAAATCATCTTCAAATTCTGGTTGCTCCAAGTACAGTTCATTCATTTTGTAACCAGCTGGCAATACTATATTGTTTAGCTTATCGGTCATTCCCAAAATAGCATACACAGGGCTTTCAAGCTCTCCTGCCATATCTGCCAAAACGTATACTACACGTTTTTGGTTTTTACGGTAAATACTTTTTGCACGCGTGCTTTCTTCTATGTTTACCAAATCGCCCACAGAAACCATATTGCCTTGTTTGGAAGCAATTTTCAATTGTGAAATATCCTGAATCGTAGATTTTTCCTTTTCATCTAACGCCAATAATATTCCAACTTGAACGGTAGTTGTTTCATCATAAAGATTGGTTACAGGTCTGTCTGAAAGTGCCATATTCATTGTGTAAACAATCTGCTGTGGCGCCACTCCGTAGCGCATTGCCTTTTCTTTATCTATTATGAATTCGTATTCCTTTTGGTCTGCTTCCACCATCCAATCTACATCTACCACATCTTGGGTCTCGTTCAAAATGTTTTCAACTTGCTTTGCAACTGCAATTTGTTGGTCATAATCTGGCCCATATATTTCAGCAACAATCGTTGAAAGCACTGGTGGTCCTGGTGGAACTTCCACTATTTTTACATTTGCGCCAAACTTCTTTCCAATTTCTTGAATACGCGGTCTGATTAGTTTCGCAATATCATGGCTCTGTTCCTTTCTGTCTTCTTTTCCAACCAAATTCACCTGAATATCGGCCATATTGCTACCTCCTCGTAAATCGTAATGACGTACCAAACCGTTAAAAGTTATGGGCGCAGAAGTACCTACGTAATTCTGATAATTCACTACCAAAGGTTGTGTTGAAAGGTATTGTCCAATTTCACGAGCAACTACCGCGGTACGTTCTAAAGTTGTTCCTTCGGGCATATCAATCACTACTTGCATTTCGTTTTTATTGTCGAAAGGAAGCATTTTCACGGCAACCGATTTGGTAAAGAACATCAAGATAGAACCCAAAAGCATAACTATGGTAATTCCTAAAAACAGCCAACGTGTCTTTTTGTTCTCGATTAAAGGCGTTTCAAATTTTGAGTAAATCCTATAAATAAAAGTACTTTCCAAAGGCTTTTCTACTTTTGGTGCTTTCCCTTTTTTCTCTTTTTCACGAAGGAAAATAAATCCCAAATACGGTGTTATAGTTAAAGCCACAAACAAGGAAAGAATCATTGCAATAGAAGCTCCAATTGGCATTGGCGACATATACGGGCCCATTAATCCGGACACAAACGCCATTGGCAATACCGAAGCAATTACCGTGAAGGTTGCCAAAATGGTTGGGTTTCCTACTTCATTAATTGCATATATAGCGGCTTGCTTAAATGGCAAGCGTTTCATCTTAAAATGCCTGTGCATATTTTCGGCAATAATAATGGAGTCGTCAACGACAATACCTGTTACGAATACCAATGCGAAAAGCGTAATTCTGTTCAGCGTATAATCGAGTAAATAATAACTCAAAAGCGTAAGTGCAAAAGTAATTGGCACCGAAAGAAAAACTACCAAACCACCGCGCCAGCCCATTGCGAGCATCACTACCAAGGTAACCGCAAAGATAGCGCCTATAAGGTGCATCAACAATTCTGAAACTTTGTGTGAAGCTGTTTCCCCGTAGTTCCTTGTGATTTCTACGTGAATGTCATCTGGAATTAAATTGCTTCGCAAATGATCTACTTTGTCGATAATTATATCTGCAATTTTCATTGCATCTGCTCCTTTTCTTTTCGCAACGGAAATAGTTACCGCAGGATATTCTGAAGCATATTTAGAAGCATTATCACTTGCGCCTCCAAAACCGAAGGAAACATAATGACTCGGAATTTCTGGGCCATCAAAAATAGCCGCAACTTGCTTCAAATAAATAGGTTGATTTTGTTGAACGCCCACAACCAAGTTTTCAACATCGGTTGCAGATTTTAGAAAGTTCCCAGTCGTAACC
>JBBSPH010000361.1:0-2530 GCA_038258985.1 Flavobacteriales bacterium | reverse complement strand
CGGATTGTGGATAGGCAAATTCACTGAATTTTGGATTTTTGTCACGCAAATAGAACATTGGTTCCCACTGTATCTCTTTTTCTTTTATTTATTGTACAAATCCACCAGCTGGAAAAAAGGAATCGCCAGCATAGGGATGGTTTTGACTACAGCCCTATTTACGTTGTGGTTGACAGATCTAGTCAAGAACTTTGTGGAACGATTGCGCCCTAACAACGAACCCAAATTGGTGGAGACGATCAACGCCCTGCAGCATCCAGAGAATTTTAGTTTTTGGTCGGGACACAGTGCGGTGAGTTTTGCAGTAACAACGATAGTCGTATTGCTGTTACAGCATTACAAACCGTCCAAGTGGTATTATCTTTTCTACATCTGGCCCATCACATTTGCCTTATCCAGACTATTTGTAGGTGTCCACTACCCGGCCGATGTTACCGTGGGTATGATCGTCGGGTTAGTAACAGGGCTACTATTTTTCAAATTGACTTTGTGGCTATTTGCCTTTCTACAAAACGCGCGAAAGCGTTAATCCATCCCTCACGGAAAGCAGGACTGTCTGCAGTCGCTGATCTTCTTTAAGCAATCTGTTGTATTCCAAAAGCACCGGTGTAGAGGCATCCTTCGAATTGATTTGTTCTACCACTTTGCCATGCCACAGTACATTGTCAGAAATGATTAGAGAACCGGAGCTTACCTTTTCCATAATCTGATGGAAGTAGGTAACATAGTTGGGCTTATCAGCATCTATAAAAATTAGATCAAAGGTTCCTTCGAGCTGAGGTATGATTTCGGTCGCGTCGCCTATGAGTTGTTTGATATTGATATTTCTGGGAGTGTGGCTTCGGCTGCGATCAAACGCCTTTGCATCGTGGCTTCGGCTACGCTCAGCCATCGGTGGATTTTCTTGCTCACTGCGCTCTTCCTTTATATCACCATCCCTCTGGTCACTGGGCGGAGTCGAAGTGAACGGAGTTTGTGGAGCGTGGCTTCGGCTACGCTCAGCCACCGGTGGATTTTCTTGCTCGCTGCGCTCGTCCTTTATATCACGATCCCCTTTGTCACTGAGCGGAGTCGAAGTGACACCAGTACGATCTTCTTCATGACTCTGTTCACTGAGCGGAGCCGAAGTGAACCGCTTAAAATATCTCGCCGCAATATCTTCCAACTCCTCATTAATATCAATGGTAACCAATTCGCTGCCTTGTGGCATTCCCTCCATCAAACAGATCGCAGAATATCCTGTGAACGTACCGATTTCCAGAACCCGCTTGGGAGCTCTTAAATGCGAGATCAT
The DNA here is from genome assembly GCA_038258985.1 of Flavobacteriales bacterium. Lineage (GTDB taxonomy): Bacteria > Bacteroidota > Bacteroidia > Flavobacteriales > Flavobacteriaceae > Nonlabens. The sequence continues at coordinate 1,236 of JBBSPH010000361.1, read as the reverse complement.
ACTCAAAACCCTACCTTGATAAGCACCAGACAACATGATCGGTTGTAAGACCTTCAGATGCGTTTCCCGTGTTAGGTCCTTAAGGATCTGCGGCTCGTCCTCACTGTGGTTGACGATATAATCATCGAGATTTTTAGGTAGAAAAAACATGGCTGCAAGATAAGTCCTGCAGCCATGTGTTTAAAATATTAGAATAGATGTTCTATGTCAGGCCGATGGATTACCATCAACTCTCAGCAATCGATAACGCTTGTGGTCTCGCTCATCTTTCAATTCATGATTAGGAAATTCCTCAACTAGTTCAATCAGGCCTAGATCACACATTTTATTCAAATCCTTGTAAGAAAGGTCATTGACTGAAAAAGAATGGTATTTCCCGTTGATTTCTAATGTCCACGGATACCAAAGTATCCCCCATATTTCCCAATAATAATCAAATTCATAACAATTTGATTGCTCACACTTTTCTAGGAGTTCGGTGTAGATTCTCTTTATTCTACGATCCAGAAATCTCTTGCCAAAAAGCCTATAAAGGTGTGATCGCATATTCTACCCTAGGATGCCTTTTTGCTTTTCATAAAAAGCATCAGCCTGTTTTTGCATGAGCTGGCGAGCGGTTTTCTTTTTGTAATTATACAACTCATCCTCGTCTGCAATGTCTGCATAAACCCGATTGTTGAGATCACGATCTGCTTGAACCATGACGGTTTGTTGCTGTTTTTGCTGGGTAACCCAAGATTTTACCAAGTCTTCCCGCTCAGCAAACTTGAAGTCATACTCACCTTTGGGAGCAAGTAGTTTTGCGATAATCGGCGAGGTTTCAATGGCAAGAAACAACAAGAAAATAAAGAACGATGTCAAAAATGGCAATTCGTTCAAGGCTGCAATGCGTGCCATGAGGCCGTCAAAATTATCGATGACGGGTTGTGAAGCGAGCAATTGTGCTGCCTCGCGCTCCTGTACTTCCAGCAATTGTAGTTCCAGCGCGGCTACTTTCTCTGCGTTTACTGGCTTCAGGGCGGTTAATTCGGCTAGGGCGGCATCATGCTTGTCGCGCTTCTCTTTGTAGACCGGGCCTTTACCCAGTCGGTTAGTGCCCGCGGTTCCCTCGGCTTCGGCGATAAAGGTGGCGTATAGCTGCTCGACTTGCAATTCCTTCGCGGTTACCTCATCGTTTAGGTCTTGAATCGCTTTCGCGAAAGCAGACTCCTCTTGAGCAAACAGCAAGCCCACTTG
>JBBSPH010000360.1:0-2530 GCA_038258985.1 Flavobacteriales bacterium | reverse complement strand
CTCGACACTTTTGAAATGAAACCGGCTAAGGCCGCACTAACTATTACAGATCTGAAGTGTGTCATTATTGGCGGCAGTCCTATAGTTCGCATAACCACAAGCGAGGGCATTAGCGGTTATGGTCAAGCAGAAAGTACCAAGTCGTATTTAAAACCATTCGTACTGTTCTATAAAGATTATCTAATTGGTGAAGACCCAACCAATGTAGAACGGTGTATGATGAAAATCAGACGCATGGGAAGTTTCAAACCGTATGGCAGTGCTGTAAGTATTATTGAAATGGCACTATGGGATATTGCGGGCAAAGCCGCCTCGCTGCCGGTTTACAAACTGTTGGGCGGCAAGGTGCGCGATCGCGTTCGCGTTTATACTACTGCGGTTACACAGTATCAGCAAACCTCAGGCATTGAACCCGCTGATTATGCAGAAGCTGTAGCTAAAGTGAAAGCTTTGAAAGAAGGGTTTACGATTATAAAAATGCCTATTGGTTTTCATAGTAAAATGGCCAGTCATGCGCCTAATTTTTTCTATGGCGATCCGGCGGGTCCTCGAAACCAGCCTCACGCTAATCGCGGTCCATTAACAGAACAAGGATTAAAAAGAATTATTGCCTGCGTGGAGGCCATGAAAAAAGTATTAGGCGATGAGATTGGCTTAGCAATAGATTGTGGGCCGGGCTTTATGTTATCGGATGCGATTAGACTTTGCAGATCACTTGAACCTTATAATTTAATGTGGATGGAAGATCTTCTTACTGGAGATTACCGTCCTTACGTAATGGCTGATGATTACCTGGAACTAACCAGAAGTACAACGGTGCCAATTCACACGGGCGAACAAATTTATTTGCGACAAAATTTTCGTGAATTAATTGAGCGAAATGCAATACGCGTAATAGGCCCCGATGTAGCCGATGTGGGTGGCATGGCGGAAATAAAATGGATTGCTGAGTTTGCTGATTTGCATGGCATTCAAATGGCACCTCATGGTATTTATGATGGGCTTATCGGTAATGCTGCGCAGTTGAATGTGGCTGCCACCATGCCACAAAACTTAATTGCCTTTGAATATTCAGTGGCCTCTCCCGAGTGGTGGTATGATATCATCACAGGTTTTCCTATTGTAAAGAATGGTCATATTGAAGTATGGGATAGACCTGGACTAGGTGTTGATTTTATCGTAAAAGAGGCAAAGAAATATTTGAGCGAAGAAGACAAGAAGTTTTTTGATTGAAGTCGAGTAAAATGTCTAACTAAAAAACGTATTCATGATGTTGAAAAATGAAAACCCGGGAATGGCTAGAAGAACTGTTTTAAAAAATTTAGGGTTAGGAGCGGCCGCTGGAATTTTTGGCTGGCTATCATCTCCCCAATAGCGCAAGTAGCACAAGTTTGGTGGGATAGTCAGTAGTCTTTTCTTCCTGTAACCCGATAATATCGTAGTTATTGTATTTTGAATTGAGGAACATTATACTAATGGCTCTACACACGTGATAAATGGTGGGCGTTGTGCAGCGAGTGTGAGAGCCATTTTTAATTGAACAAGTTACTTGTTTTGCAATACCGATTTATCTAATTTCTAACCGTGAATTGCTTGCAATCGGTCAATCAAAATCACGCGCGGGTGTTACCCGCTTTAATAGCTAACTAACAAATAAAATAATGGAAGAAATAAAAGCCAATTCAGGAATAGGCAGACGTGCTTTATTAAAAAGCCTTGGCCTTGGTGCCGCAGCAAGCACGCTCGGAGTTTTTTCAGGCGGCTCGGATGCAACTGCAAAAACGTATCAAGGCGCTACTAAAGGTTTGCCCGCTCTAAAGATCACAAAGGTTAAAGCCATTGCCACTTGTCCCAACGGAATCGAATTGATTGTTGTAAAAGTGGAGACAAGTGAGCCTGGTCTTTATGGATTGGGATGCGCAACGTTTAGACAACGTGCACATGTTGTTGTATCGGCCATCAATGATTACCTCAATGATTTTTGTGTAGGAAAAGATGTGGATAACATCGAAGACATGTGGCAAACTGCCTATGTCAGTTCATATTGGAGAAATGGTCCGGTGATGAACAATGCCATGAGCGGACTTGACCAAGCACTATGGGATATAAAAGGCAAGCGCGCGAATATGCCGGTGTATCAATTGCTGGGAGGTAAATGTCGGTTTGCCATACCCTGTTATTCCCACGCCAGTGGAGACACCATTGAGAAAGTTGCCGAAGATGCAAAGTCTAAGATGGAGCAAGGCTTTAAACATGTGCGTATCCAGCTCGGTGGCTACGGCGCTTCACAAATGCTAGGCGGCTACGGATCGAATGTCAATGCCAAACCTGATTTTCAAACCGCCGGTTTCGGAACAGCTAAAGATAACTTCATGAATCCGTATCGATATTTAAAAAGTATTCCGGAGATGTTTGCCCATGTGCGTAAAGTGTGTGGCGGTGAGGTAGAACTCTTGCACGACATTCATGAACGCATCGAACCCATCGAGGCCATCAACATGATAAAAAAACTTGAAGAGTACCGGCCCTT
>JBBSPH010000359.1:0-2542 GCA_038258985.1 Flavobacteriales bacterium | reverse complement strand
TCATTCCTGTTTCCTCGTCCACTGTAAAAAGCGCCTCTATCGCAGGATGCGGGATATTATCAGAACTCAATATCGCCATAATGGCTGCTACACCCATTCCATTATCTGCGCCTAGAGTGGTTCCATTTGCCTTTACGATATTGCCATCCACCAGCATTTCTATGCCTTGGGAATCAAAGTCAAATGTGGTATCATTATTCTTTTGGTGCACCATATCTAGGTGGGACTGCAAAATCACGCTTCGACGATTTTCCATCCCAGCGGTCGCTGGTTTCTTGATAATCACATTACCTATGGCGTCTTCTAATACAGTCAATTCAAGATCATTTCCAAAATCCACCATAAACTGTCGTACACGTTCCTCTTTCTTGGATGGTCGTGGTACTGCATTTAAATCGGCAAAATGGTTCCAGACGGAATTGGGTTCTAATTTTCTCACGGCGTCGCTCATGGTGTGTGGTTTATTGGTTCAAGGTTTGAAGTTCAAAGCTAGCGTTCCTCCTCTTAGTTGTAGTGAAGTTTGTATTAAAATAGTGCAAGCCTTAAGTCCAGATTTGAGCCATGAGCTATGAAAATTTAGATATGAAATGTGCTATACTATATTCGATATTTTTCTAACTACCAGCGATGCCGCTATGCAGCGGCATGACTTTGAAGCGGGATTTTCCGATGCCGCTTTGCAGCGGCATGACAATACGAGAAGAATGGGCAATTAAGAATCGGCAATCTTTCTGGCGCGCAACATCTCTCGTTTTCCTGGTGGTCCAGGCAGGCGATCCACCATAAATCCTGCCTCCTGCAAATTGCGCCGTACTTGTCCAGCGGCACAATAAGTGACCAAGACACCATTGCTGTCCAGTGCCTTGTACGCGGACTCAAATATGGATAATGTCCATAGCTCTGGCTGCGTGCGAGGGCCGAAGGCATCAAAATAGATCAAGTCAAATTCTTGATCATATTCCAACTCCTCAAATGTGGAATTTCTTTTAGTCAATTGAAAAGTATCTGTAATCTGAGCTGTCTTTTCCCAGGCAGCAGTATGCAGTTTCTGAAAAAGATCGTCAGCTTCCAGCATGACTCCATAATCCATGGCGGTGATCTCTTCCTCAGTTATTGGGAACGCCTCTATTCCGGTGTATTCAATTTGGTTGGGATGTGCCTCCATTGCCGTGAGCAACGCATTTAAACCCGTACCAAAACCGTATTCCAAAATCCTAATTGGCGATTTGCTATTTGAAAGTTCACTCAAATAATAAGAAAGTCCAGTGGCTATAAACACGTGGCGCGCCTCTTGTAGCGCGCCATGTTTAGAATGATATTGTTCATTAAGCTCTGGCATATAGATGGTTTTTGACCCATCACCAGTGGTCATGATTTCTCGTTTCAACTATTCCGATGTTTTAGCGGGTGCTGCGACAAAAACGTCTGCTCCTTCAAATGTTTCTACAAGGGCTCCATCTGCGATGATGCTAAGCGTTACTTGATCCTCTGTAATTGCATCAATTTCTTCTTGGCTCTTGCCACCATCCATCGCGTAATGTTTTGCATCTGCAACGGTGGTTACGCTCTTGAACGCCTTGCCTGAAAGTACCACCTCTTTCCCTTGGCCATTTTTGGGTAGGAAAAATCCATAATCCTTAAAAGTAACGCGGGCAAATTGATCATCACCGACAGGTACTTTGATCCAGCAACCCTTGTTTGTGCAGACTTCGCTTATTTCGGTTCTCACTTTTACTGCAACCGTATCGCTGGGTTTCATACTGGAATAGAGATAAGTCAAATCTCCAGAAAGAATCACATCTTCCTTGGTGATGGAACTGCCGTAACTGGTAAAGGCAACTTCATCCAACTGCTCCTCGTTTAGAGCTGGGGTTTCTTCCTCCCGATCTTCATTTCTACAGCCAGTGATTATCAATGTGATAAATAATAGGGCGATTAAATGTTTCATCTTTAATAAATTGGTTTTTAATTATGAAATCAGCAACGAAAAATATATCTGTATAAAAACTATCTTTGCAAAAACACATATAACTAATGAGCAATACCCATCAAATCGTTGTAGACAAAGTTCGTAATTCTAAAATTGATTCTATTGATTTTGAGAACCTAACTTTTGGAAAAACATTTACAGACCACATGCTGGAATGTACCTGGAGCAATGGTAGTTGGGGAGCGGTCGAGATCAAACCTTACGGCCCGATCATGGTAGAACCTAGTTGTAAGGTTTTTCATTATGGTCAAGCTATTTTTGAGGGTATGAAAGCTTTTAAGGATACTAATAATGACGTATTCCTTTTCCGTCCATCAGATAACTGGGAACGTTTCAATAAAAGTGCAGAGCGTCTCGCTATGCCGCAGGTTCCGGAGAGCGTCTTTATGGATGGACTCAAGAAATTAGTCAATCTAGATAGAGATTGGGTGCGCGAGGGCGACGGTTTGTCGCTTTACCTTCGCCCGTTCATGATTGCGAGTGAGAACGGCGTTGCCGCGGCTCCCGCAACCGAATATAAATTTATGGTCGTGATGTCACCTGCCCGCGCCT
>JBBSPH010000358.1:0-2550 GCA_038258985.1 Flavobacteriales bacterium | reverse complement strand
GCAATAGCTACTGCAATTGCTAGCTCAAAGTTATTACCTGCAGCAGTGAACGAGATGGCGGCGTTTTGATCATAGGTAGCACCATTCCATTTGCTCACAAAGAAGCCAATCAAGAACATGATCGCAAAATAAATCATCAACGGCACCGCGATTAAGAGGACATCAAAGGGTATTTCTACAATCATTTTTCCTTTAAGTGAGAACATTACGATGATGGTGAAAAGCAAAGCGATCAAGGTAATGGGACTAATAAAGGGAAGGAATTTCTCTTCATACCAGTCTTTGGAAAACGCGGGAACAAGAATCAAGCGGCTCAAGAAACCCAATGCAAATGGTATTCCTAAATAGATAGCCACACTTACGGCGATAGTTGATAATTCAATGTCCACAATCGCACCTTCCATTCCAAAATAGGGTGGCAATACGGTGATAAATAACCAGGCATAAAAGCTATATGCAAAGACTTGGAAAACGCTATTGAGCGCCACTAATGCAGCACCATATTCTTTATTGCCTTCGGCAAGATCATTCCAAACCAGGACCATGGCGATACAGCGCGCCAACCCTATTAAAATAAGTCCAATCAGATACTCTGGATGATCTTGAAGAAATATCATGGCTAATACAAACATCAAAACAGGCCCGATAATCCAATTTAGCAACAGGGAGATGCTTAGGATCTTAACATTGGTAAAAACTTTAGGAAGTAGCGCATAATTGACCTTGGCCAGTGGCGGATACATCATTAAAATCAAACCGATTGCGATGGGAATATTAGTCGTCCCATGTGAAAAACGATCAATGATATGTTCTACATCTGGAATGATATTTCCCAGCAATACGCCTATTGCCATGGCTACAAAAATCCACAGCGTCAGGTATTGGCTTAAAAAGTCTAGTTTTTTACGTTGCGCCATTTTAGTGGACGTTGGAGAAGACGTGTTTCATTTCGGTGGCGATTTGTGTGCTGCGTTCTAAGTAAGCTGCAACCTTATGTTCAGTGCCGTCAGAGATTTTGGGATCCTCATAAGTAATTGCAATGCGCTTGTCTGCACCAGCGATAAGTGGACAACCTTCATCTGCTTGTGAACAAGTCATTATCGCGGCAAAGTTGTCCTCTGGATTGCTGCTATCATCAAATAATTTAGAAAACACATATAGCGGATTCTCATCATCAAAAGCGACAGAGTACATCGGGTTATCGTCTGTATCGTCGATCATTTCTACATTAAAAAATTGATCCTCCAGCGTTTTTAAAACCATAGGAAATACCGCTGTAGTTTCAGTCCCACCAGAAAAAGTCAGCACATTTTCAATCTTATAATGATCTGCCAAAGTTGCTGCCCAAACTTGCCCTAGATGGCTGCGCCTGGAATTATGCGTACAGATAAAGTTGAGGTTGATAGGTTGCCCTGCGTCTTTTCTAGAATTGATATAGGTGGACAATTGGTCCAATAGCACTTTGCGGTCTGCTGTGATGGTGGATACGTCCAAGCCATCAATGAGGTTTTTTAGTTTAGGAAACATAGGATAGTTTAACAGCAACCAGAACCTGGAGCACAGGAGTTGGCTTGTAATTCTGAAAATTTGATTTTAGGTTTTTTCTCTGGAATACCACAAGCATCCTCAGCAAGGCAGGCAGTTTGTTTGTTTGTCAAAACGAAAACACCATTTTGAAATGCGATACCGTATTTCCCTATGGTGGATGTTTGATACTCTACCTCTATTTCAGCATCTGGTAATTGAAGTCTGTCGATGGACAAATCAACGATTTGCATCAGTTTTTCCGGATGTAATCTGTGGTCGTAATCATCTGCATTCCAAAGCTGAAAATTCACAACTGTTTCTTCCCGCTCCTTACCGCCGCAATCAATAAAATGGCGGTGCACTTTGCCTACTTCAGTGACGTGAAAATGTCCAGGAACAACGCTGCCGTCCTCCAGTTCAAATGCAATTGTTTTAAGAACTGCAAGGGTATTTTTAAATTCTGTTAGTTTCATAAAAATTTTATTTTAACAACATTCCACCGAGCAATGCTCAATGCTTAATAACTCGGTTTGCAATTGGTTCTTTAAAAAATTCCAGCGCTCGAGATTTATACAATAACAAGTGCTGGTGCCTTCCACCGTTCCTTGAATGACCCCTATTTCTTTCAGCGCCTTTAGATGTTGTGATATAGTTGCTTGTGCAAGATCAATAACATCTACCAGATCACCACAAACACAGGTTTCCCGTTTCAATAAATACTGAATAATGGCAAACCTAGCTGGGTGGCCTATCGCTTTCGCGAAAGCGGAAATTTCATTCACTTCTTCAGAAAAGCGTGCTGTTTTTGTCAATCCCATATTCATCGTAATATTACGATGAATATGATAAAAAAAAGGTTTTATTAGACTTTAGTTATGAAAAGCTCCACTCGTCTGTCCTCCTGATCAGTCCCGCCTAGCGGTTTAGTGCGGCCAAAACCTTGATACTTCATTCGGTTTATATCAATCTGATATTCCAGTAAAACCCTATAAATAAGTTGTGCACGGGCGGTGGATAGGTCTG
>JBBSPH010000357.1:0-2560 GCA_038258985.1 Flavobacteriales bacterium | reverse complement strand
TCCTCTCTCTATGTACCTTCTGGTTTATAACTAAAATTAACTGTTCTTAATAATATCAAACTTAAGACGTTAGAAAGATGTAGAATGCCAGACCCAACAACGCCACCAGAATAGTGGACCAGAACCATGCGCGACCTTGTGGAGAAATATGATAGGTGACCCTATACACCAGTGACACGACGATACCGGTAGCGATGTGTATGGAAGTGAATGTAGCACACGCCATCACAATATTCATAAAATTAGCATCGGGCTGATTGAGCAACAACAGATAAAAGAAAGCATTCCCCACCACAAAAACGGTCAGGTTGATCAAGATGATTAATTTGAAAATAGTTTTATCCAAAGGAGTCGATAAAGTATTGTCCTACAAATATATTCACTTTCTCTCAATTATTGATAGGCGTTAAAACATAACTGACTTATAGTTAAGCAACTCGAAAACCACGATTGAACAGGTAATGTATCCACAGTGATTTTGAAAATTTGCGATCCATTTATAGATCAATAACAGTACATGTATTCCATTCATCCTATTTGTTGTGACCGTACCACATATAACTACTTTTTATCTTATTTTTAATCTTACCAATCAGACCAAACTAGAATTAAATGTTGACTAAGGTTTATGGCAGTGCTGTACATGGCGTTGACGCCCAAACTATTGTTGTTGAGGTAAATGCAGCGACGGGTATAGGGTATCACCTCGTGGGCCTACCTGACAAGGCCATTAGTGAGAGTTCATTCAGGATTGCCGCCGCGCTTTCCAACGTAGGCTACAAAATGCCTGGTAAAAAACTCATTATCAATCTTTCTCCAGCTGACCTGCGCAAGGAGGGTAGTGCCTATGATCTTCCTATTGCTATAGGTATCATGGTATCTGCAAACATGATCAAGGCAGACGATCTGGATAAATACATTATCATGGGCGAGCTTTCTCTTGATGGGACGCTACAACCCATGAGAGGTGCATTACCCATTGCTATTAAAGCGAGACAGGAAGGTTTCAAGGGCTTTATATTGCCCAAAGGCAATGCTCGTGAAGCCGCCATTGTGGACAACCTTGCTGTGTATGGAGTCGATAATATTCTTGAAGTCATTCAATTTTTTAATGAGGGCAAGGAGTTGGAAGAAACCATTGTAGATACCCGCGATGAATTTTTCCAGGCACTGGAGCATCCGGAGTTTGACTTTAGTGATGTTAAAGGTCAAGAGAGTATAAAACGCTGCATGGAAATAGCCGCAGCAGGCGGTCACAACGTTATTCTTATAGGTCCACCGGGCGCGGGAAAAACGATGTTGGCTAAGCGATTGCCCTCGATCCTACCACCCATGACACTGCAGGAAGCACTGGAAACCACAAAGATCCACAGCGTTGCGGGAAGGACACTGGAAAAGGCTGGACTAATGGCGCAGCGGCCTTTCCGAAGCCCGCATCACACCATTTCAGATGTTGCCCTTGTGGGCGGCGGTGCCTACCCGCAGCCTGGAGAGATCTCACTCAGCCACAATGGTGTTTTGTTTTTGGATGAATTGCCGGAATTTAAACGTGGAGTTTTGGAGGTCATGCGACAACCTTTGGAAGACCGTGAGGTGACGATTTCCAGAGCCAAATTTACCATAACCTACCCGTCCAGTTTTATGCTGGTGGCGAGCATGAATCCTAGTCCCAGCGGCTATTTTAACGATCCCAGCGCACCTGTGCAAAGCAGCCCGGCAGAGATGCAGCGTTACTTGAGTAAGGTTTCCGGTCCATTGTTGGACCGCATCGACATCCACATTGAGGTCACGCCTGTACCTTTTGAAAAATTGACGGAGGAAAGGCTTGCAGAAAAGTCGACCGTTATTCGTGAACGCGTGACTGCTGCAAGGGATATTCAAACGGCTCGCTTTCGCGAAAGCGAAAAAACCCACTATAACGCGCAAATGGGAACCAAGGAAATACGCAAACATTGCGCTTTAGACGATGCCAGCAAAAGCCTGTTGAAAAGTGCTATGGAACGTTTGAACCTGAGCGCCCGTGCCTATGACCGGATTTTAAAGGTTTCCCGCACCATTGCAGATCTGGATGCTAGTGAAGATATAACAGGATCCCATATCGCAGAGGCGATACAATACCGCAGCCTGGACCGTGAAGGCTGGTTGGGCTAACAATTTCAAAAAAGTACGACTATGAGTAAAGACGACATACTAGAACTGGAGCAATTGCGGGAATCTTTCGGCGAGGATTATGAAACATTTATTGCCGTACTGGAAATGTTCATGGTAGAAGTTCCCAATGATTACGACGACCTGCAAAATAAAATGGCGATAGGAGATTATTATGCTTCTGGATTACTTGCCCATAAGGTAAAAAGTAGTTATCGAATGCTGGGAATGGAAACGGAGACTTTGCTGCTACAGGAAATTGAAAGCCGTGCAAAACGCAATGAAGAACTGGATGCGATTCCAGAACTGTTCGAAAAATTCCAAGCCATGTACCCTGATGGATTAAAACTGATCATGCGAACGATTAAACACTTGAAAACGAAGGTGTAGGAAGTATTAAGTATTAAGTATT
>JBBSPH010000356.1:0-2574 GCA_038258985.1 Flavobacteriales bacterium | reverse complement strand
CGTGGGTGAACTTATGCGCTACATCTAGGATCAATTGGGTGAGTATTTCCTGTTTGCCGGAAATATGGTTGTAGAGGCTTGCTGCCTTGATATCCATACCTGCCGCAAGATCCCGCATGGTCACGGCGCTATAACCACGTTGTTTAAAAAGCTGTGCTGCGGTACGAACAATCTGTTTTTTACGTGCGGTCATAGTCGCAAAGGTATGGCTTATCCCATTTTTAAATTAGCTTTGAACTTTATTGACTATGATGCCCAAAAAAATTATATCAAATCCTTTGATTGACCGGTTGCCACCGCACCTCAAACAATTTATAAAACCACAGAATTACGAGTTATATACCGCTCAAGACCAAGCGGTATGGCGTCACGTGATGCATAAAAACGTGGATTATTTATCGCGGGTTGCCCACGGTTCCTATCTGGATGGGTTGAAAAAGACGGGAATCTCTATCGATGAGATTCCATCTATGTATGGAATGAACCGTATTTTAAAAGCTATAGGCTGGGCAGCAGTCGCTGTAGATGGATTTATACCACCAGCGGCATTCATGGAGTTTCAAGCCTATAAAATTCTGGTGATTGCAGCAGACATTAGAAAACTAGAAAATATTGAATACACACCTGCACCAGATATCATCCATGAGGCTGCAGGCCATGCGCCCATAATAGCTAGCCCAGATTATGCGGAATATTTGAGACGTTTTGGCGAGATAGGTTCTAAGGCGATTTCCGGCGCACACGATCATGAGATGTATGAAGCAGTACGTGAGCTCTCCATTCTAAAAGAATTGCGATCCGATCACGACGATCCAGAATTGAAGAAGAAAATTGAGGCCTCCGAAGCACAAATTGATCGGCTTCAAAATAAAAAAGTAGAACCCAGTGAGATGTCTCTTATTAGGAATTTGCATTGGTGGACCGTGGAATATGGATTGGTTGGGACTTTAGAAGAACCCAAGCTCTATGGCGCAGGGTTGCTGTCCAGTATAGGCGAGAGTAAAAGCTGTCTGGATGTAACCGTTCAAAAACGAGAATATACGATTGACGCGGCTTATCAGGATTTTGACATTACCAGCAAACAACCACATTTATACGTGACGCCTAATTTTGCGCACTTGAGCGAGGTGCTGGAAGAATTTGCAAACACAATGGCAGTGCGTAAGGGCGGACACCGCGGCTTACAAAAACTGATCAATTCCAAAAGTCTTGGAACTATTGAATTAAGCACGGGTTTACAGATTTCGGGAATATTTTCTAAAATGATTACCGATGAAGATAATGCCGTTGTTTTCTTTGAAACCGAAGGCAAAACAGCACTCGCCTACCGCGATCGAGAGTTGATAGGCCACGGCACGGCAACGCATAAAAGACAGTTTTTATCGCCCATAGGTAAACTCAAAGGTATCAATCTCGCGATTGAGGATATGGGACCTCGCGACTTGCAAGCCTATAATTTTTACGACAACGAGCGTATTGAATTTACCTATGAAAGCGGCGTTCGCGTGGAAGGCTTGAACGTTACAGGATTGCGCAATGTCAATGGCAAGCTCATGCTCATCCAATTTACCGACTGCACGGTAACCTATAAAGGAGAGTTTCTATTTGCGCCGGCAGACGGCATGCTGCACCTTGCCGTTGGGAAGGAAATCGTGAGCGCTTACGCGGGACCAGCAGATTATCGCAGTTTTGATTTGGTTTTCCATGAGACGGATGAGAAGACCGCTAAGCCTCAACTTTCCAAACGTCAACTAACCATTAACAATCTTTATACGAAGGTGCGTAGTTTTAGGGAAGAGGATAAAATCAATAAGCCGTTATTAGAAACCTTGAAAACTCAGATACAAGATAAATTTCCGGAGCAATGGCTATTGCTGGAGGAAATTGAGGAATTGTTATAGTGATTTTGAAAACTCAATCGCTTTCAAAGAGCAAAGCGACAATGAAGTCAATCTTGAGTTGAGTCGAGCGTCAATAGTGAACGTGCACCGGTTGCATACACTTTGGAAAAACTGTGTTTATTTTAATTCTCCTGCAATTACGGAGAGGATAACATCTGTTTAAAGATTATCATTTATTCCCGCTGATGCATTGAATATTTTTGTAGCCAATTTGAAGGGTAGGACCCTGGTTTAAGTAACGAAAGATGTTTATTACTTGTACTTCCATCATTGGTAGTAGCTCATCATACACGCCATTGATCTTTAAAGAGATTAAGCAACGTCTATAATTCAGGTATATTTTTCCCTTACTTTTGAACTATGAAACTAGACTATCATAGTATCAGGGACGAGGCAAGGTTTACAGTGACCAATTTCCAGTGCGAACCATCGCTACAAATGCTTCGAGAAGAAAATCTATATAAGATCATCTGGTGTACCACTGGGTCACAAAAATTTGTAGTAGATGGCTATGAGGTCATCTTAAAGGTTGACCAAGTGCTGTTTTGTACACCTTTAAACATTGTCAATCTAACTACTGACAATTACGGCCTTATCGCCTATGTGTTCAATCGAGAATTTTACTGTATTCAAAATCAGGATGCAGAAGTTTCCTGCATGGGAATACTTTTTT
>JBBSPH010000355.1:0-2574 GCA_038258985.1 Flavobacteriales bacterium | reverse complement strand
TGTTCTTGGTTTTCCATACTTATTTTATTTGGCCCATCTGTCCTTTCGGACATCTTCCCGAAGGGAAGAACTTTAACGTCTGGCATTTTCGCTTATTTGTTAGTCAAATCGTCTTCGACAGGCTCAGACTGACATCGTTCTTTTTATTCAAATCCTTTTGTCACATTGAGCTTGTCGAAATGCGACTGTACTAATCCTTTCCTACAAAACCCGTCTTCGACAAGCTCAGAATGACATTGCATTTTTTTTCAAATTCTCCTGTCACATTGAGCCTGTCGAAATGCGACTTTATAAATCCTTTCCTGGAAAACCCGTCTTCGACAGGCTCAGACTGACATTGTATTTTTTCTTTTGTTTTAATTTCTACTCCAACCTAATCTCAGAAACTGCAGCACCGGTTGGGATCATGGGAAAAACATTGCCTTCTTTTTCCACGCGCACTTCAAGAAAATAGGCCTCTTTTGACTTCATCATTTCTTCAACGGCACCAGCAAGATCCTTGCGGTCTGTGACTAGTTTTGCCTTGATGCTATAACCCTCGGCAATTTTTATAAAGTCTGGGTTTGTCATTTCGGTACTGGCGTAGCGCTTGTCAAAAAACAGCTGTTGCCACTGGCGTACCATTCCCAGAAACTCGTTGTTCAACACAACAATTTTCACGGGAACTTTGGTCTGGAAAATAGTACCGAGTTCCTGGATCGTCATCTGGTAACCGCCGTCGCCTATTACAGCAATCACTTCGCGGTCTGGTGCTGCCATCTTTGCTCCTATCGCTGCCGGAAGCGCAAATCCCATGGTTCCCAAACCGCCAGACGTGATGTTGCTCCTGGTTTCCTGAAAACTCGCATAGCGACACGCCACCATCTGGTGCTGACCTACATCGCTTACTATTGCTGCCTTGCCGTGGGATTGAAGGTTGATTTGCTGGATTACTTCAGCCATCGTCAATTTATCTGTCGGCGGGTGCATGTCTGCATGGATGACTTTTTCAAGTTCGATCGCATATAGATCTGCAAACTTTTTGCGCCATTCCGGATAGGTTTTCTTTTCTAGGTGTGGCAATAATGCTGCAAGCGTCTTTTTGGAATTTCCTAAAACGGCTATGTCTGCATGGACATTCTTGCTCACCTCAGCCGGGTCAATTTCAAAATGGATGATTTTGGCTTGTTTTGCATACCTAGAAAGATCGCCAGTCACACGGTCATCAAACCGCATCCCGATGGCGATGAGCACATCGCATTCATTTGTCAATATATTAGGTGCGTAGTTTCCATGCATTCCTACCATGCCCACGTTCAAGTCATGTGCCGTGGGAACAGCACTGGCTCCTAGTATGGTCCATGCTGCTGGAATACCGCCTTTTTCCATAACGGCAATGAGTTCTTTTTCTGCCTCTCCCAGAACTATTCCCTGACCCCAAACGATGAGCGGCTTTTTGGATTCATTAATTGCTCTAGCCGCAGCTTCTACCGATCCCTGCAGGGTTTCTGGAACTGGCACATAACTTCTTATCGAGTTACATTTCGCGTAAGCGAAATCAAACTCTTCAAACTGTGCATCTTTTGTAATATCTATTAATACTGGTCCTGGACGACCGCTTTGGGCGATGTAGAATGCTTTGGCGAAAACTGTAGGAATATCGGCTGCTTTAGTGATCTGGCAATTCCATTTAGTCACTGGCGTAGAAATACCGATAATATCCGTTTCTTGAAAGGCATCGGTTCCCAATAAATGGGAGCCAACTTGACCTGTGATGCAGATCATGGGTGTGGAATCGATCATGGCATCAGCAAGTCCTGTGATCAAATTTGTCGCCCCAGGACCAGATGTTGCAATGGCAACACCTACCTTATTTGAAATACGAGCATAGCCTTGAGCAGCGTGGGTCGCGCCTTGTTCATGACGGGTCAATATGTGTTTTAGTTGTTCCTGGTATCCATAAAACTTATCGTATAACGGCATGATCGCACCACCAGGATAACCGAAAACGGTATCGACTCCTTCTGCAAGGAAGCATTTTATTATTGCCTCTGCACCAGATATTCTTTCTGTTGTTTTGGTGCTGGGCGCTGTCATAGTTGCTGTTTGTTCTTTCATAATTAATTGCTTTATCATTCGATCAAAACAAGATCTCCGCTTGCGCGGAAACTAGAATTCGTCAGTAACACAGCCTTTTGAGGCATCAGAAACTGTTCGTGCATATTTATAAAGTACACCTCTAGAAAATTTAAGTGGTGGAGCCATCCATTGCTTTTTACGTTGCGTAAGTTCTTCATCAGAAACCTCGAGTTGAATAGAGTTGGTCACTGCGTCAATGATAATAATATCGCCATTTTTTACCAGGGCAATCGCACCGCCTTCTTGCGCCTCTGGTGTGATATGCCCCACCACAAAACCATGTGTGCCACCTGAAAATCTGCCGTCTGTTATTAGTGCTACATCCTTGCCTAATCCCGCGCCAATGATGGCTGCTGTGGGTTTGAGCATCTCTGGCATTCCTGGGCCGCCTTTGGGACCTTCATATCTAATAACGACAACATCACCTTTTTCTACTTTTCCATCGCGTATACCATC
>JBBSPH010000354.1:0-2595 GCA_038258985.1 Flavobacteriales bacterium | reverse complement strand
TGTTCGCTTTCGCGAAAGCGAACACGTTATCATTATTAACAGGATTAGTTTTATCTTCTATTTTTGAAAAGGTTGATCGAATTACGAATGATAAGAACGTACCAATCATATGAAAAGATGGTGATGATCATCATGTTGCTTGCTGTTTGTTCCTGTAAGAGCCTTGTGGGTGAACCTACGCAAGCTGACGTAAAAACCTATCGCGCGAGTCTGGAATTTGCGTATCAAGCCCAACTAGGCGAGGGAGCATTATGGAACGCCAGAGCGCAGAAACTATATTGGGTAGATATAGAGGGAAAAGAGTTGCATATGTATGATCCAATAAATAAAACTGGTGAACTCTATACAATGCCTTCCCGTATTGGTACGGTAGTTTCAATGGATAAAAACAGTGCTTTGGTGGCTCTGGAAGATGGTGTTTATAAGGTTGATCTGGATTCTAAGAAAGTGTCATTATTCTCAAATATCCACGATACTGAAGTTCCTAGCCGTTACAACGATGGAAAGATTGATCCTAATGGG
The DNA here is from genome assembly GCA_038258985.1 of Flavobacteriales bacterium. Taxonomy (GTDB): domain Bacteria; phylum Bacteroidota; class Bacteroidia; order Flavobacteriales; family Flavobacteriaceae; genus Nonlabens. Next base: position 2,073 of record JBBSPH010000354.1, on the reverse strand, counting down.
AATCTTTGGGTAGGATCCATGCCGCTGGCTCAAGATACAGCTACGGGAAAATTGTACAGAATAAGCCCAGATGGAACCTCTGAAATCATGCACCGTAACATTGGAATATCCAACGGTATTGTTTGGACAAAGGATAAGTCCACCATGTATTTTATTGACACGCAATTGGGAAATATACGGGCATTTGATTTTGAACCTGCTAGCAGTACTATATCCAACGAGCGAGTGGTGGTCGTTGTTCGAGAAAGTCTGGGTTTTCCTGATGGGATGGCCATTGATGAAAATGACGAATTATGGGTAGGCATGTGGAATGGCGGAATCGTCGCTCATTTTGATCCTAAAACAGGTCGATTACTCTCGAAAATTGAGGTGCCAGCGCACAATGTAACTTCTTGTGCTTTTGGCGGTAAGAATCTAGACGAACTATACATCACAACGGCTTCCATCGATATGAATGATGAGGAGAAACAAACCTATCCATTGGCGGGATCTGTTTTTGTCGCAAAGATAGGAGTGAGCGGAGTCAAAGCCTTTGAATTCGGCGGCTAAAATTTCTATCTAGTTACGTAAAAATAAAACGGGTGTAAAAGCTAAGCTAGCTTTTTACACCCGTTCTGTATTTTATATGATGGTTATACCGTCGCCTGACTCACCGCAACTTCCCGATCAATTTTCCCAATCATTCCCTGTAACGCTTTACCTGGGCCTACCTCGATAAACTCGGTAGCGCCATCTTTAATCATTTCCTGGATAGATTGCGTCCATTTTACGGGAGCGGTCAATTGGTAGATCAGGTTTGTCACAATGTTGTCCGTATCGTGCACGGCAAATGTGGAAACATTCTGATAGATGGGGCAGCTGGGTTTATTGAATACTGTAGCGTCAATGGCTTTTGCAAGTCGTTCTCTCGCTGGCTCCATGAGCGGTGAGTGGAACGCTCCACCTACGGGAAGCACAAGTGCACGTTTGGCACCTTTCTCTTTCAACTTGATACATGCTTCTTCAACGGCGGGAATCTCGCCAGAGATAACCAATTGTCCCGGGCAATTATAATTTGCAGGGACTACCACTCCGCGTGTTTCCTTACAAACTTTTTCGATCACATCATCTCCCAATCCCAAAATGGCCGCCATGGTACTGGCTTGCATCTCGCAAGCTGCCTGCATGGCAATTGCTCGTTCACTCACAATCTTTAATCCGTCTTCAAAACTCAATGTACCGATAGCCGTTAGTGCACTCAGCTCTCCTAGACTGTGTCCTGCCACCATATCTGGTGCAAAGTCATCGCCCATCACTTTCGCAAGTATTACGGAGTGTAAAAAGACAGCGGGTTGAGTTACTTTGGTTTCCTTCAATTCTTCAGCAGTGCCTTCAAACATGATCTTGGAAATATCAAAACCTAGAATATCGTTTGCCTGATGGAATAGATTACGCGCGACCTCAAAATGCTCGTAAAGGTCTTTACCCATTCCTGTAAACTGAGCTCCTTGACCTGGAAATACGTATGCCTTCATAATGTTCGTTTCTTGATTCAAATTTAAGGGAATATTCTAGAGCTGTCGCTTAGATTTAGATTTTGGTAAATTTAAGTTTCCAGTAGCAGTCGCAGTTTTCAGTTGCTTGTTTATAATCATCGATCATAAACCAGCACCGAATTTATTGGGATTATGTATCATGTAATTGATCAGCTTTCCTATTTGCAAAGTTTCCTCATAAATTTCATCAAATTGATACTGTGAAATGTAAGTACAATCCAACGCAAACTTAATCCAGACCGAAGTTTCAGAATTCTCGCCATCTGCGTCTGTTAGTTTACTAATGAAATGTTTTACATAACGCCGCTTGCGATAGGCTTCTGCCATGTTAGCACAAACGCTTCTAGAGGATCTTCTAATTTGATCAGTAAGCGAGTATTTCTCAACACTAGGAAACACTTTTGAAATCTCAAAAATCAGCATTGCATTAGCATGAGCCTTTTTGTAGGCAATGAGGTGTTCAAATTCCATCAATTTGTTTTTTAGAATCTTTAAAGTTTGATTTGCTTAGCAAATCAAACTGCGACTGGCAACTGCG
>JBBSPH010000353.1:0-2598 GCA_038258985.1 Flavobacteriales bacterium | reverse complement strand
TTCCGCTTTCGCGAAAGCGCCCGTATCCAGCTGCAGCAATGCCGTGTTCTTGATTAATTCATAATCCTGATCGTTCAATTCCATGCCCATCTGGTAAAATTTAAGTGCTGCGCCCAGCTGTTTTCCATCCCGATAATAGTCGCCCAAAATGCTGTAAACAGTAACATCCTCAACATTATCACTAAAATCTGAAATGGTAGCTTCCATAAAAGATTGAAGGCTCGGGTTTGCGGCAGCCGTTGCCAGAAAATCCTTGAGCACCTCCATTTTAGTGGAGTCAGCAATTTCGGCAGATTCAAAGATACGTTTCATGCTCTGCCTGCCTTTTTCCAACTCGCCACTATCCAGATAAATCTTGTAGAGGGCTACCTGTGCCGCATCGCTCTCGGGAATCGCATCGTTCAATTTTTCAGCGATTTCTTGGGTTTTCTCTAGATTGTTGATCTTGCTATAGCCGTAAATCAACTGGATGTACAATTGCTCATTATCTGGATCAACCGCAAGCTTTTGTTCCAATTCTTCCAAATTATCCGTGATGCGATCTTCCTGTAGTTGATTGTTTTGAAGCGATCTGCGCAGGGCGGTACGTCGCACATTGCCACCAAGTTTTTCATCCAAAACCTTAATTGTCGCCAGTGCTTTTTCCCTATTATCGATGCGCAGATAGGCGACGGGCAGCAGCTCTTCATAATTGGTATTGTCAGCGGCCAGTTTTTCCAGCACGTTCACAGCTTTGGTAAATTCCTGCTGCTGGTTGTATACCTCCAACAAGTTGTCCATCAACCACTCGCGTTCACCAGAGATCTTGATGGCGTTGAGTAGTGCGGTTTCTGCTTTCGCGGAAGCGTTACTCGCCATATAATTTTTTGCAAGCTCAAATTGTACGGCACCGTTATCAGGCTGCATGCGTTCACAAATGAGCAATTTTTCAATAGCCCGGTCGTAATTCTCGCGAGCCTTTTCTGACAGCGCGTCAAAAAAATTCTCCTTGAAATCGTCAGAAACAACGCCCAGATCGTCCTCATTTACCTCCACAGCAGCAACTTCTTCCTGTGCGAAAGCCAAGGAAATAGACAGCATAAATGCAAGAACAAACAGGTTTTTCATGAGATTTTATGGGTGTTATTCTCGTGTACGGTTTAAAGTTATTTCATTTTCATCTAACATTTTTTCTGGTCTGGGACCTGAAAATCCAAGCGCCATTTTTATAGTATCATCGTTAATGATCTCAATGATACCGGGAAGTATAAACTCTTTCTGGCTATCTAATTCAGTAACTATCAAATCCAGATGAATAGGTGTTTTTTCATAGTCTATAACGTAAGTGAGGCTAAAGTTCTTGCCATTCTGGGTAAATTGTTTGCTGTCTACCGTCAATTGTGGCGTTACCATATAGGCAAATCCATCGGCTAAAAATCTGAAAGAACCAGTCTCTGATTTTGAAGTGCCAGTCCACTCGCCCACGATATTAAATTCTGTATTAATTTTAATAGCAGCGACTTCTTCCTGCGCCACCGCGTGGAAAAAAGTGAGAAACAGTAAGGAAAAAAGGAGCTTGTTCATAGAATGAGCAGTGTCAACAATTATTCCATCACCGAATAATCGCCGATGCTGATGTATTTAAAATTACCATTGTACTTGACATGGTTGCCTATCATCGCCTCGTCCAATGTGGCGTTCTTGATAGTAGAATGGTTCTGGATCAAGCTATTACTGATTTTTGAATTGCTTATCACACTGCCCGCACCTATGCTCACATGCGGTCCAACGGTGGAATTCTTAATTACTACATCGTCTGCAATCACGCAAGGTTCAATAATTTGTGAGTTTTCCAATGTTGCCTTTGTCTTGATCTCGTCGCTACCATCGGTGACCATAAATTTCATGATGCGGGTATTGGTGTCAATCGCCACCTCCTTATTCCCACAATCCATCCACTCATCAACGGTTCCCGTCTTGAATATATTACCTTTTGACATCAGTCTTTTTATACCGTCGTTGATTTGATACTCACCGCCGTTGATAATCTCGTTATCGATGACATATTGAAGTTCCGTTTTTAAGTCCGCGATTTCCTTAAAGTAATAGATCCCGATCACCGCTTGATTGCTAACAAATTCTTTGGGTTTCTCAACAAGCTCTGTGATTTCTTGATTGTCATTTAATTTTACAACGCCATAAGCCTCTGGGCTGTCAACTTCTTTGGTCCAGATCACAGCATCTGCGGCTGGATCCAGTTCAAAACTGGCTCTGATTAGTGTGTCGGCATAAGCAACGACCGCTGGACCGGAAAGGGATGGTTCTGCACACATGATGGCGTGACCCGTTCCCAAAGGCTCCAATTGTCGGTAGATACTGGCTTTTGCTCCTAGGCTTTCGGCTAGCTCTTCCAGGCTTTTTACCACCTCATCACCGAAAAATGCTGGATCGCCCAATATAAAAGCAATCTCCTCTACTGGCTCACTCAAAATCCTAGCTATATCCCGAACCAATCGGTGGACGATGGGTTTGTTTGCAATGGGAATCAAGGGTTTAGGTACTGTAAGCGAGTGAGGTCTGAGGCGTGAACCGCGACCGGCCATTGGGACGATTATTTTC
>JBBSPH010000352.1:0-2600 GCA_038258985.1 Flavobacteriales bacterium | reverse complement strand
TTGTAATTCTCTTTAGGAAAAACAGCGACCACATTGTGTGATGTTTTCCCAGCCCATTGTTCGGTAGATTTTTTTGATTCCTTCTCGATAAGAACTTCTACAATGGTATGGAGATTCTGCGCGGTTCTTCTAGCACTGGATTCCTGTTGTAGATCAATGATCTCCACCAGTCTTCTCTTTTTTACATCTTCTGGGACATCGTTAGGCATTTTTCTAGCGGCAAGCGTTCCTGGACGCTCAGAATAGACGAACATAAACCCAAAATCATAACCCACGTACTCCATAAGGCTCAGTGTGTCTTTATGGTCTTCCTCCGTTTCCGTTGGGAAACCGGCAATCATGTCTTGCGATATTGAGATTCCCGGAATGATCGATTTTGCTCGGTCGATTAGTTCCATGTATTCTTGGCGAGTGTGCAGACGGTTCATTTCTTTCAAAATACGATCGCTTCCAGATTGTACGGGTAAATGGATGTAATCGCAAATATTTCTATGGGCAGCTATTGCACGTAGTACATCATCACTCAAATCCTGTGGATTGCTGGTGGAGAAGCGTACCCGCATATTGGGCTGCGCATTGGCTACCTTGTGTAAAAGCTGTGCAAAGTCTACTGATGTGGCTTGCGCCATCTTACTGGCTTTTTTGAAATCCTTTTTGAGACCACCACCATACCATAAATAGGAATCTACATTCTGACCTAATAATGTAACCTCCTTAAAACCTTTTATCGCTAGATCATCGATCTCTTCCAGAATGGAGTAGGGATCACGGCTGCGTTCCCTCCCACGGGTAAAGGGAACCACACAAAAAGTACACATGTTGTCACAACCACGGGTGATGGAAACAAATGCGCTCACACCATTCGACTGCAAACGAACCGGCGATACATCTGCATAGGTTTCATCGCGGGAAAGTAGGACATTAACGGCATCGCGACCTTCATCGATTTCGGCAATCAGATTGGGAAGATCTTTGTAAGCGTCAGGGCCTACGACCATGTCCACTATCTTTTCCTCGTCTAGGAATTTTTCTTTCAAACGCTCTGCCATGCAGCCTAGTACGCCCACCTTCATGTTGGGGTTGTGTTTTTCCTTGACTGCATTGTATTTCTCCAACCGCTTGCGAACTGTTTGCTCTGCCTTGTCCCTAATGGAACAGGTGTTGACAAGCACTAGGTCAGCTTCTTCTAGATTCTGGGTGGTATTGAAACCCTGCGTGGCGAGAATGGAAGCAACGACCTCGCTGTCTGCAAAGTTCATCTGGCAGCCGTAGCTTTCTATAAATAGTTTGCGTTTGTTTTGTGCCATGGGCGCGACTTTCATCGCAGTTCCCTGTAAATTTTCATCAATAATCTTTTCCATCTCCGCAATCTTATTTCGGTGGCAAAGATAGTTTTTTTGTAATGGATGTGACAAAGTGGCAGCAGGATAATTTAAAGCAGGGATGAGTTCGCTTTCGCGAAAGCGAATTGTCTACCAATCTACAGCACTAATCACATTTCTTGCTTGTCTTTATTGTTGACTGCACGTTTTTTATTCCAACGAAGCGCGCGAGGTGGAATGAATCAACAAAATTTGAAATCGTTTTGCGTTAGGGATGGCAATGGAAATCCTTTTAAAGTCTTTAAGAGGGCGAGCTTTTAGCTTTAAAAGATTGCAATGAAGAGCCCGACCGTCCCGCCTTTTGCGGGATGGCAACGCCCAGATAAAAAATCAGCAATAAAAATGAAATGAAAAAAAATCAGCTCTGGTTGCTAGACAACTTTCAAACCTTCATTCTATATAACTAACAACAAATGAAACCATTATGCTTCTAATGCCCTGTTTAACAGCAATCTGTATTAGTAAGAAAATTATCATATACCTTTGCAGCCTAAATTGAGAACTTGAATGGCAAAAAATCTGGTGATAGTAGAGTCGCCCGCTAAGGCGAAGACTATAGAAAAATTTTTAGGCAAGGATTATACGGTGGCGTCCAGTTTTGGACATATCGCAGACCTGCCTGCCAAAGAGTTAGGTGTTGACGTGGACAAGAATTTTGAACCCAGTTATATCGTGAATACGGACAAAAAAGACCTGGTCAAGAAACTTAAAAAAATGGCAGCCGACTCAGATATGGTTTGGCTAGCGAGTGATGAGGATCGGGAAGGTGAGGCGATTGCCTGGCATCTTGCAGAGCAACTCGATCTTAAAAAAGAGAAGACCAAGCGTATCGTTTTCAATTCGATTACAAAAAGTGCCGTTCAACATGCGATCGATAATCCGCGTTCCATCGATTATGATCTCGTAAATGCCCAACAGGCAAGACGTATTCTGGATCGCATAGTAGGATATGAAATATCACCCATTCTATGGCGTAAGGTAAAAGGCGGTGCGAGTGCGGGCCGTGTACAGTCTGTTGCCGTGCGATTGATTGTGGAACGCGAGCAGGAAATTATCGATTTTCAGGGCGACAACTTTTATAGGGTAGATGCTCATTTTGCCACTACAGACAAGGAGAACGTAAAAGCCAAGTTGCCATCAAACCTGAAAGATCGCAAGGCGGCGGAAGATTTTCTTGAACTTAATAAAGGAGCAAAGTTCCATGTTGCAGATCTAGTT
>JBBSPH010000351.1:0-2641 GCA_038258985.1 Flavobacteriales bacterium | reverse complement strand
TTTGTCGATATCATTCAACGATGGATGCGAATAATAGGTACGACCACCAGAAAACGGATCGGCTTTTTTTGCAAGCAATTGAAGCATCAAATCATAGGGTTTCATGCCTATAGACAACAACATGGCGTCATCCCGATAGTATGGATACACATAATCCTGTGGCAACAATTGCATTCCCACAGCAATCTGAATCACCTCGTGACCACGACTTGTTGCGTGAACATACTTAGAAACTTGCTTGAAGTTTTCCTCATAGAGTTCAGTCAACGCTTTAGCGGTGGTTAGGGTTTTGTATGCTTTTTTTAAAAGTGACTTTTCCAATTTTTTGTTTTTATGGTCAAGCCGCTGTAGAGCGGCTTCGCTTAATAATTAACTGAATGTCTATTGAATCTACAAATACAGTAGTACTTATAAAACCGTCATTGACAAGCTCTGACTGACATCTTTATTCAAGTAACTTTAGTCACACTAAGACTGTCGAAGTGCGACTTATTCAAATGCTAATAATTCCTGTCGGGTGCCTGCTCCAGATTATCTGCAACACAGCGAAGAAAACTACCTCCCAAAAATCCATCTACAATCCAGTGATCAAAGGATAATGAAAGCAGCATCATACTCCGTATTTCTATGCTATCCACACCATCCTTTGTCATCACCTCAGCTCTTTTTTTGATGATTCCTGTTGCCAGAATCGCCACTTCTGGTTGGTTGATAATGGGAGTTCCCATGAGTGAACCGAAGGTTCCCACGTTGGAAATCGTAAAGGTTCCACCTTTAATATCATCACCGCCCAGTTTGTTCTCTCTGGCAAGATTTGCCATGCGATTGACATCTGCTGCGATTTCTGGTAGTGATTTTTGATCGGCATTTTTTACTACGGGAACTATTAAGTTTCCAGATGGTAAGGCAGTTGCCATTCCTACATTAATATTTTCTTTAATAATTATATTCTTACCATCCACGCTGGCGTTGATGTTTGGGAATTCTTTTATGGCTCTTGCAACTGCATCTAAAAACAATGGTGTAAAGGTCAATCGCTCTCCATGTTTTTCTTGAAAAGGTCCTTTATTTTTATTACGCCAGTTTACCAGATCGGTCAAGTCTGCTTCAACGTATGCCGTCACGTGTGGACTGGTATGTTTAGAGTACACCATGTGATCTGCAATCATAGATCGCATGCGATCCATCTCGATGATCTTTCCAGTTCCTTTATCCAACTTCAATTGCGGAATGCGGTATGCCGTTGGGTCTGGCTCATTAGAAACGGCTTGCGCAAATTGATTAGGACGACCGTCATTTAAATACTGGATCACATCGCTTTTGCGCAATCTGCCTTCATTTCCCGTAGCTGGAATACGTGCCAATTCTTCATAAGACATGTGATTTTCACGAGCAATTTTATCTACCAGTGGACTCACAAATAAGTCTTTATTCAAATAGGAACTCGAAACCGGATTTTTCTTTTGATTACCGACTCGCTCTCGACTGTCGCTTGAACCGGTCCGCTTTTGTTTTGAATTGACGCTTTTCACATCCTCAAGCCCGCTGGGTTTTTTCAGGTCAACGTTTTGATCCCTGGCAGTGGTCGAATCATCGACGTTTCCAGAATTAGCTTCCAATTGAGCTACAGGAGCTCCTATTTCAACCACATCACCGTTCTCACATAAGTGCTTAATCATAACACCATCAAAAGGTGCTGGAACCTCATTATCTACTTTGTCCGTACCTACTTCTACAAGAATATCGCCTTCTTGAAAGGATTCACCTTCTTGAACTAACCAGTTAAGAATTGTGCCTTCCGTGATGGATTCGCCCATTTTGGGCAGGATAAAATCTGTCTTTGTTGCCATGACTCAAATTTACGAAAACTAACACTTGTTAGTCGTGAAGATTGTGTTGAAGTTCGCTTTCGCGAAAGCGGAATGATGACCATTTTATTGTAATGGGAATATTATACAGCTAGTATTGGATTTAAAGATGTCTCGACTGGGCATTTGGACACCTGAATCGGCTTCGACAGGTTTAGCCTGACAACGAACTCTGAACTAAAAATTTACGCTTTCTTAATCTCCTGCAAGGTCATATAAAAATCCTCTTGCACTGGGCGATTAGCGGGTATTTCTCTTAATGGCTCCACTTCTTTCATCGTATCCAGACAGTCAGCAGGAAGTTGCTGATAGAGTTTTGTTCCCGCAGTTTTCCAGTCGATCATTTCATCGCTGACTTCCTTGATTTTTTTTGCTGGATTGCCAACGATTAGTGATCGTGCTTCAAAAACTGCATCGGCTTTTACAAAAGACATGGCGCCCACGATGCATTCATCGCCTATAACAGCATCGTCCATAATCACGCTGTTCATTCCTATCATACAATTGCGACCCAAATTAGCACCGTGAATAATTGCGCCATGACCGATGTGCGCGCTTTCGCGAAAGCGAATACTCTTCCCAGGAAACATATGCACGGTGCAGTTTTCCTGAACATTCACGCCATCCTCCAAAATGATCTCGCCCCAATCACCACGAATGACGGCGCTCGAACCTACGTAGCAATTTTTACCGATGATCACATTACCAATGACCGCAGCCAGTGGATGTACAAAACTGGACTCGTGAACCACTGGAATGTGTCCTTTAAAACT
>JBBSPH010000350.1:0-2647 GCA_038258985.1 Flavobacteriales bacterium | reverse complement strand
TCGTAGAGTGTCGATGGTCCGTCTTTCGTTGAGCATGTCCACATATGTATTGTAGAGTAGTTCTGCCACGCCTGGGGACATTTCGCTTAAGCTCTCGGCTGATGGTGCTTCTGTGAACATATAACTGGTCAGCTATTGCAGTTTGGTTCAATCCAACCTGTAACAGGATTTGAATTTGGCACCTTTGACCCAAGGTCAGTTGTTTGTATTTTTTCATGCAAGATCAATATAGATTTTGAACCTAAAACAGTTGGGGCTAGCCCCAACTATTTTAAACTTACATGTTGCACTTATTACTTGAACTTAGATTTCTAATTTGGGTCCTACCTATAATCTTTATTATGCCATTCAGGAATAACTATACCCATGTTTTTCTGGTTTAAGAAAGTTACCGCACATAAACTTCATCTAGAGAGGTAAAAAGGACGTGTTGATCGTCCTTTTTTCTTATTAAATATATCTATTGAATTGCGCTTTCGCGAAAGCGGCCTATTTCTATCATTTAGGGAGCGCATAGTTCTTTCTATGGTGCGTCTAGAATTAGCGCTATATTTCTCTAACACTTATAATTAGATAGTTTTGATAAAACTACCAAGTCTAATGCGGCTTGATGCTCAATAGTCCTATTTTTTAAAATTATCAGGCGTCGTGATAGGTAAAATTCAATACAACGTAGCTGCAATGTCAGACAAAAACATCTAAAAAATCTAGGAAGTGAAGAATTTTCCAGCTTTCACAGAGTCGCAGATAAATTACAAATCTATCCGACAAAATACGTAAGACTTTAAAGAATTAGGCCGGAACAATTTCTTCGACTCTATCTGATCAGAAGGGTAGGCTTAACTACCTCTCCGGCAAAGCCCTCAAGAAAGATTTTTTTTAGATACACTGTATTATTATTAATTATCCATCATTTTGAACTTCACAGTTTCTGATTTAGGCAACTACTGTTTGATTAAACAAAAAAATCCTCAACGAATAAACGTAGAGGATTTTGATAAAACCTTATTTAGGTTACTATTTACTCTTAATTCTGATTAGCATTGGTCAAGTTAGGATTCGCATCAATTTCCGCTTGCGGAATTTTGAATATCCAGTCATTGTTAACTGAAGGTCTTGCCTGAGTAAATCCTGCCTGATATAGGACAGCTGAGGCACCAGAACCTCCATTAGCGCCATGATCTATCCCTTCATCCCATCTGATTTTATCTTGATATGTAAATCCTTCTCCCCATAATTCAATGGAGCGTTGAAATCTAAGTTGATCCATAAGAAGTGCTTGAGTATTGAATGCGGTAACATCAAAACTAGCGTTTCTTGCTAAACCTAATGGTCTTAGTGCATTTTGTGCTCCAGTTACATCATTCAACATGATTTTAGCTTCTGCCTCAATCAAGTACATTTCCGAAGATCTCATATTTATAATATCGTCCGGATCAATAGAACCAGGATTTTGTTGCAAAAACTTCACATGCATATACGGGTGCGTATTATGTGCAGTCGTCCATCCATAAATAGCCTCTAATTGTCTTCTTCTTGCATTTCTAGCTGCTGCGGTAGGGTAGTTAGGATCATTAGATCCTCCCATACCGTTAGCGGCTGAGTTGTTGGAGTTCGGAGCGTCAACAATAAATAAGTCTCTGCGGTAATCTGTAGTTGGTATTTGATTATACAACCTTCTATCTATAATTTTAGGATTACTACGGTTCTGGCTACCATTAAACGTATTGCACATCAAATAGAAATACGATCGAAAGAAAGTCGTTTCGGTGGTAATAACATTGCTACCCCAAATCACTTCTGGTAACAGTGTAGTGTTAAAACCTGTCTTATATGTTGCCTCATCCATCAATGGATAGTTAGCTCTTGCCAAAACAGCTGCGTCGGCTGCAATTTGCCAGTCCCCTTTAGATAAAGCGATACGGGCTTTTATTCCTTGTGCTACATCGATATTAAGCTGTGATTTACTTTTAGCGTTTCCTGTAGGTCGCTGTGTAGCTCCCTCAAACTGAGTAATCGCTTCATTGATATCATCCTGCATTTGGTCATAAATCTCCTGAACTGTTGATCTAGGAGCACTAGTAAAAGGTGCTTCTGTAGCAAACAATAACGGAACTCCTGGGTCAGTAGAAGGGGAACCAATTAAGTAACCTTTGGCATAATGAGTAATCAAAGAGTGATATGCATACGCACGATAAGTGTAGGCTTGACCAAGAATTTCTCTTAGGCGAGGTGTCATTGTCAAACTTCCATCCGTACCTTTATTGATAATAGCATTGGCGCCTGCAATTACGGCATAACGCTGATACCATAATTGCGCTGATGTAAGAGAAGTTTGAACAGTGTGTGAAATCCACTGTGTCTCTCCTTGCCATCCTAAGTTATTAGCACTGGCAGTATGAATCACTTGACCACCAATATTGTCTCCTAGTGGTGTCCAATATTGGTTTCCAGCCCTATCATTACTTGCTCCCGGGATCTGTGCTCCAGCTTGGGCATATTGTAATCTATGTAAGCCTTGAATTATCAAAGCCATATTCTCTACCGTTGCTAAGGCGTCAGCTGCTGCAATTGCATCTGTCGGCTTCTGTTCTAGGAAGTCATCCTCACAGGAAGCTCCTAAAATTGCTAGGCCTACAAAAAGGCC
>JBBSPH010000349.1:0-2659 GCA_038258985.1 Flavobacteriales bacterium | reverse complement strand
AATGGTTACATTCGGGATTTTAGCTAGCATCTTTACCAAACCGAACCCACGACTATTAGTTCCGATTACAGCCACCACTACATTATCTGCAGGTGAGCTTCTGAAACTAAATACTTCACTGGCAACAAAAATACCAGCCCCTACCATTGTTGACTTTTTGATGAAATCCCTGCGATTGTTCATACGGTAATTTTTTTAAAACTATTATGGTCAAAACTTACGATTTATATTTTTCTAATGAAAGGAAATTCTAGCTGCTCCAATTATTATCAATCAATACGATCTTATCGCTTTGCTATCAATAATGGTTGCATTGCTCCCCTTATAAACCTAATTTCGTCTCCGCGATGAGAACACCATGACTGGTGAGATTGAAATGTTAGCTTATATTGTATAAAGTTTCTGAGAATGGATTTTTATTGTTCGAATCGTATGTACGAATTCCTAACTTTTACAGCCAATGCTTTTTAAAATATTTAAGAGAAAAAATTTACTATTGTTTGCTTCCATCTTACTCTATTCCCAAAGTTTTAGCCAGTCGATTAGCGGAAAGGTTGAAGAGTCGGATGGAAATCCATTGCCATTTGCCAATGTATTATTGCTTAACAGCAAGGACTCCACTTTAGTAAAAGGTGCTGTATCTGACACATTGGGAATATATGTTATTGACCATGTTCAGTCTGGTAACTACCTGATTTCGGCATCGATGATTGGCTATGAACAATCGTATTTACCTATTCGCATTAGTGATCAGAATGTAAGGACACAAGTAGGCACATTGATACTCTCTGATGATGTAAAGCAACTGAAAGAGGTTGTTGTGACAGAAAAGCGTCCATTCGTTGAGCAACACATTGACCGAATGGTTATCAATGTTGCCAACAGTATCATTGCCAGTGGAAGTACGGCTTTAGAAGTGCTCGAAAAAGCACCCGGCGTCACAGTGGATCGACAAAATGGTGCGCTGCAACTGCGCGGGAAAGAGGGGGTAATCGTTCAATTGGACGGGAAGCAAACATACCTTTCAATGGCTGATCTTGTTACGCTGTTGAGTACTATGTCAAGCGACAACATAGACCAGATTGAGTTGATCACAAATCCATCTGCTAAGTATGATGCAGCAGGTAATTCTGGAATCATCAATATTCGATTAAAGAAAAACAACAATGTAGGCACGAACGGATCTCTATCCGTAGGCGCTGGGTCGGGTCGGTATGACCGTGAACGCGGTAGCCTTCAACTGAATCATCGCACCAAGAAGGTAAACCTATTTGCCAATCTGAGTGCTAATCATGGTGGTGGATATTTTCATCTTGAAGCCGATAATGTTATTGACAAGGGTGAGCAACACAATGAGGCCGATCAGGAAACGTATATCCGCTTTTTTAATAGCGGACAAAATGCAAAAGCAGGAATGGATTACTTCATGGGCAAGAATACCACGATGGGAGTTGTATGGACTGGATTCTGGAGTGACAATGGTGAGAAAGGAACGGCATCAAGTGATTTTAGAAAAACTGCAGGAGATGATGCCTACCTACAGGCATCAACGAATAAAACCATAACAAGCATTTCAGCAAACAACGTAGCTAATCTTAATATTCAACATAAATTTAATGAGAAGGGCGGCCAGCTTTCTGCTGACTTCGACATCGGAAGGTTTACCCGTCAGTTTACAAATTCTTTGATCACAGAAACTACATCCACCGAGCAACCGTCACAACCAACGCTCGGATTGATCAACGACATGCCAACGATTATAACCATCACAACGGCAAAGATTGATTATCAACGTACCGTGTTTGCCAAGTGGAAGATGGAGGCGGGGGTGAAAAGTAGCTATGTAAATAATGATAATGATTTGACGCTAAGCCAAGGTGAAATTGGTGATTTGAAAGTTGATCCAATATTATCGAATCATTTTTTATACACCGAACAGGTTGAGGCTGCGTACACAAGTTTTTCAGGAAAATTTGGAGAGAAAACAGAGGCTCAGTTTGGATTGCGTGCTGAGCATACCCATTCTGTTGGCAACTCCATTACGTCTAATAATGTAGTTACACGAGACTACTTGAATTTTTTTCCAAGTGTATTTTTGTCTCAGTCATTATCAAAAGAGCAGACGCCTACTTTTTCGTATAGCTACAGAATAGACCGACCCAACTATCAATATCTTAATCCATCCCGATCGTATGCCGACCCTTATTTATATTCCCGAGGCAATGCTTATTTGATTCCGCAATACACACATTCCCTAGAATTAAAGCATGGATTCAAGGATAAGCTCTTTACCTCTGTTGGAGCATCTTTCGTTAGTGATTTGATTTTCTATATTATTCACACTGTGGACAGTATACGAACAGAGCGCACACCCGTTAATATAGGGAAGTCGTCATCGTATAACGTAACCGTTAGTTTTCCTGTAACCGTTATGAAAGGTTGGAATCTACAGGCCAATTTCCTCGGCCTTTATAGTCGCTTCGAATACACCTACCAAGCTACTCCCATTATTCTAGAACAGATTTCTGGTAGGGTTAACGCATCCAATACATTTAATCTTGGTCATGGTTGGACGGGAGAATTAACAGGCTGGTTAAGGACACCGTCTATAAATGTTCTTCAGCATTCGCCATGGTTGGGGTCAATGGATGTGGGGCTT
>JBBSPH010000348.1:0-2676 GCA_038258985.1 Flavobacteriales bacterium | reverse complement strand
CTTGACGCAAAAGGGATACGAAATTAGCACCAGAGTATCTGGTACAGAAGCTCTTGAAGCGATTGACGAAGAACTTTTTGACATCGTTCTTATGGACGAAAATATGCCTGGATTAACTGGACTGGAAACCTTGAACGAAATCAAGGAAAAACAATCCAATCTTCCCGTCATTATGATTACCAAAAGCGAGGAAGAATATATCATGGAAGAGGCTATAGGCGCTAAAATTGCCGATTATCTCATCAAACCGGTAAATCCCCACCAGATACTGTTATCACTCAAGAAGAATCTGGACCATAGCCGCTTGGTAAATGCAAAAACTACGAGCGATTATCAGAGGGAATTCCGCAAGATTGCTATGGATATGTCGATGATCAATAGCTACGAGGAATGGGCGCAGCTTTACCAGCGCTTAATTTACTGGGAACTAGAGTTGGAAAACGTGGATGATCCCGGAATGTTTGAAATTCTAAGCGCACAAAAAACGGAGGCCAATCACCAATTCTGCAAATTTGTCGATAAGAATTATCCCAGTTGGTTTGAAGATAAAAATGACGACGCTCCTCTATTGAGCCATCGTATATTTAAAGAGCGTGTAGCTCCTTTGTTAAAGGAAAAAGATCCTGTCTTGTTGGTTGTCGTTGATAACTTGCGGTACGATCAGTTCAAGGTCTTTGAAGGAATTATCAATACCCATTACAAAAAGCAACAGGAAGAAACCTATTATTCTATCCTACCTACCGCTACACAATATGCACGCAACGCGATTTTCTCGGGCCTGATGCCGGCAGATATGGAAAAGCGCCACCCAGAATATTGGCTCAACGATACAGAGGATGGCGGTAAGAACATGCATGAGAATGATTTTCTGGAGGCACAATTGAAAAGGCTAGGTTTAAATATCAAACACCAATACCATAAAATCACAAACGAAAACAATGGTAGAAAACTGGCCGAGAGCTTCAAAACTCAAAAGGATAATGATCTTACGGTAATCGTGTATAATTTTGTGGACATGCTTTCCCATTCAAAAACCGAAATGGAAGTGATCAAGGAACTTGCAAGCACCGATAAATCATACAGATCACTAACGCTCAGCTGGTTTAAGAATTCACCGATGCTGGAGATCATACAACGTGGCCAAGAATTGGGGATGAAGTTAGTGTTAACGACAGACCACGGGACGATTAATGTTACGACTCCCAGTAAGGTCATTGGCGATAAAAATACGAGCCTCAACCTCCGTTATAAAACAGGACGCAGCCTATCGTATGAAGATAAGGACGTGCTGGCTGCCACAGATCCGTCGACTATAAAATTGCCTAAAATCAATATGAGCAGCAGCTTTATATTTGCGAAGGGTGATCTATTTTTCGCCTATCCCAACAACTACAATCACTACGTAAGTTATTACAGAAACACGTACCAGCATGGTGGTGTTTCAATGGAAGAAATGTTGATTCCATTGGCCATATTTAATCCGCGGTAAATGAAATATCAATTGAGCGAGATTGATAAGGCAGCAAAGTTTGTTCTCGCTTCCGCGAAAGCAAAAACCCTACTGTTCAATGCTCCCATGGGTAGCGGTAAGACAACATTGATCGCAGCCATCTGCAAACAATTGGGGGTTGTAGAAAAAATCAGTTCACCCACATTTAGCATCATTAATGAATATGTAATTTTAGATACAAAAATTTACCACTTTGATCTATATAGAATCGATTCAATCGATGAACTGCATGATATAGGAGTCGAAGAATATCTCGATTCGGGTGCTTGGATGTTCATTGAATGGCCAGAAATTGTACTGCCCTTGCTAGATGATTATCAGCAGTTTGAAATTCATGTTTTGGGGGATATTTTTAGGGAGATACGAGTAAGTGATGCCGTTAAACGATAAAATGTTTTAACATTTGAGATGTTTTATGGGTTCATAAAATAGTTACTTGGATTATTAATCAGATTTAATTGATAATCAACGATATATTTTATGGTTACGTAAAAACAACAGGGGTAGTTTCTAGTTTAGCATCACTTATTTACTTAACCCTTTTTAATAAACTACTTAAACCCTAAACAATGAACAACAAATCTCTCAAAGCAATCGCACTAGTATCCCTTTTTACTGTATCTTTAGCGGCAAGCGCAGCAACATCATTTGCTCCAGAAACGCTAAATGCAAAGAAAATCGAAAAAGCAAGGATCATTTTACCTTCTCGCGGGTAGTTTTGTGGCCGTTAGTTTGGCTATAACTCCTTATTTTTTTTATACATATGAAGTCGTCCCAGATGTAATGTCTTGGGACACTTTTTTGTTTACCTATAATAGCTCTCACTACAAAAGCGGAATGATGTCCATGTGGACAATTATGGGGAAATTCATACCATTTTACCTTATGATTTTATGGTTTTTAACCTGTAAACATTGGTGGTACCACTGCATTTTAATACCTATGGCTATGTATGGATTTCAATTATACAGTGCCTTAAATGATGATTTGGAGTTCATGGATGAAGGTGATGAATTGGGATATATTGTTCCCGTAGTTATTGCTTCCCTCTCCATGAGTTATCTTGCAAGAACTAAGGTTTTTGATAAAGTTCACGGTATCGACATTTCTGAAATTGAAAATTACGTCAAGAAACCTAGCGATAAATTCTTTAGATAAATTTAATT
>JBBSPH010000347.1:0-2676 GCA_038258985.1 Flavobacteriales bacterium | reverse complement strand
TGAACAAGGCAGATCGTGAGGTGCGCACCGGCACCTGGGACCGCGAGGGCAACCGCGGGCTGGAGCTGGACGGGAAAACCGTCGGGATCATAGGCTACGGGAACATGGGTAAGGCTTTTGCTAGGAAGTTGCGCGGTTTTGACTGTACCGTGCTGTGTCACGACACTCAGGAAAACGTGGGAGACGAGAACGCCCGCCAGGTCTCGCTGCAGGAACTGCAATCCAGCGCTCACGTCTTAAGCCTGCACACGCCGCAGACAGACCAAACCATCGGCATGGTGAATACTGCCTTTATTAATGGGTTTCAGCACCCTTTTTACCTCATCAATACCGCGCGTGGCACTGCTGTGGTGACCCAGGATCTGGTAAATGCCTTACAATCGGGTCAAATAGCGGGAGCAGGATTGGACGTTTTGGAATATGAAAATAGCTCGTTTGAATTTCGCTTTCTGGGTAGTTCGCTTTCGCGAAAGCGGACTACCCAACAGTCTATACCGCATGAATTGCAGGAAGGAAGCGAACACCCAACAGCTCTCAATGAATTATTGACCATGGAAAATGTATTATTGAGCCCGCACGTCGCTGGCTGGACGGTTGAATCAAACATAAAACTAGCCGAAACAATTGCGGATAAACTAATTCAACATTTGAAACCATGAAAAAAGTAACTGGACTGGGCGGGATATTCTTTAAATGCGCAGATGTAAAGGCCACCAAGGACTGGTATGCAAAACACTTGGGCATCGAGGCAGATGAATATGGGCATACCTTCTGGCAACGCGACGTGGACGATCCCACCCATAAAACCAGCCAGCAGTGGAGCCCGTTCAAAAAGGAAACGGATTATTTTGAACCCTCAAGACAGGAGTTCATGATCAATTACCGGGTAGCAGATCTGGACCAATTGCTGGTAGATCTGGAAGCAAGTGGTGTCAAGCTAGTGGGATCGCCACAAGAATTTGAGTATGGCAAGTTTGCCTGGGTCATGGATGCAGATGGCCGGAAAATAGAATTATGGGAGCCGAAAAACGAACAGCTGTTTGAAAAATAATCCTATTTTAGCGCAACCAATTAAATGATAAACAGATGAGTACAGAAGGCTATGACAGCAGTAAAAGAAATAATGACTTTGAAGACGCCAAACAGAGCGCCGCAGAAAGCGCACGTGATTTTCAACGTGGAGTCAATGACATAGTAAACGGTCAGGAAAACAAAAAGATGCTGGCAGGCTTGCTGGGAATATTTTTAGGCTATTTAGGCATACACAAATTTATCCTAGGCTATACACAGGAAGGGATTATCCAGATCGTTATTAGCATCGTTACTTGCGGTGTGGGCGGTATCATCGGTTTTATTGAGGGAATCATTTACCTTACAAAATCTGATGAAGAGTTCTATCAAACCTATCAGGTAGGAAAGAAAGGATGGTTTTAATCAAAACCGAACCATAAATTTTAAACCGCCCTAGAGGCGGTTTTTCATTTCCCTGATTTTAGATCGTAATCCAATGGCATCATACCACCCACGCCTAGCTGGGAGAGGTAGCCACTCAAAATAACATCCCGTGGCGACAGATTGTTACCATAGGGATCCATCAAGATTTCCTGGGACTTGAGTATCAAGTCTGTCTGATTCCCATCCCGATCCGTAATGCTATACTTGGTGTGCCTAAAGGTGATCTTGAAGTTATCACCCACTTGTTTCACTCGTATATGACTTGCAGGATCAACCTGAAACCCGTTATAAAACAAATCGAATTTGTCTGTTTTTAGGGATTGGTTGATGATAGACCGGTACAGTTTAAGCCCAGAGGTTCTGTAGGCCTTTTCTCGACGTCGCTCGCGCTGTCGATTGCTTAATCTCTTATTGTCTAACTCTTGGTAAAAGGAATATCCAGCGGTATAAATGTTCTCCACTCGGTATCGCTCTGGTGCATGGTGTATATAGAATTCTTCTTCCAGCACCTTGCTGCGAGGAAAGAAATTAAAATTGATCTCGAAGTCCTCCAGATCATAATTGATTACATAACCCAGATAAGTATTGCGTACCTGTATGGGATTATTTGACGTTGCCGTAAGTTGCTTTGAAGTAGGATTGAATCGCAGGTTCACCTCCTTAATATTGCTGATGCTAGCATTTTCCAGCGATCCCTGCCCAACAAAATAATCGCGAAAGAACCTTTCTTTAGTAGCACGATCCCACGGATCGGGATCTATGACGACCGCATCCAGCTCATCTTCCTGCAACTGGAGTTTCACAAGGGAAAGATTCACCTTACTAGGATCCATGATTTGTAGCTTCTCATAGCCCAAATAGGAGAAAACCAGTGGCGCATTGTATTCTGGAGAATAGATGATCGCGTATTTTCCATCCATTCCAGATGCCACTCCAGTAGAAGTTCCAGATATGTAAATCGCAACACCATATAGCGGCTCATTAGTTTGTGCGTCGACTATGTTGCCAGCTATTTTCATATCCTGAGCAATCACCAGATAACTACTGAGGAAGAAAAGTAATAAGAAAGAGAATTGCTTAGTCCGCATAGCTTACTTACTCTTGGTCTTTTTCTGTTTCCTCGCCAGTAGACTTGAAGTATTTCTCCTCCATCTCTGCCTGGAACTCTTCCATCACGGGCTTTACGGTACTTTCTGGTAAGTCTGCGATGCGTATGTACAT
>JBBSPH010000346.1:0-2680 GCA_038258985.1 Flavobacteriales bacterium | reverse complement strand
TAATGGGGGGCAGCATTTATATTTTGGCCGGAAATGTCTACAACTGGCACGTGCAGCATAACGTACTTCACCATACCTATACTAATATTCACGGTCACGATGAAGATATGGAAGCTGGAAGAATCTTACGTTTTTCAGAACATTCCCCCTGGAAAAAACACCATCGTTTTCAGCATTATTATTCAGTACTTCTCTATGGTTTATTGACTTTCAACTGGGCAATTACGGTAGATTTTATTCAGATGAAACGCTACCTTAAGCGTAAACTTTCCTATGGAGAATTCCCCAATCCACGTTTAGAATGGACTAAATTAGTGATCACCAAAGTTATTTATATGCTTATCTGGATTGTGCTTCCGCTCCTTCTACTTGATATTGCATGGTGGAAGGTACTCTTAGGATTTTTTATCATGCATTACACTGCTGGAGTAATTTTAAGTATGGTATTTCAACTGGCGCATATTATTGATGACGCAGAAATGCCGTTGCCAGATAAAACCGGTTCTATGAAAAACACCTGGGCCATTCATCAATTGTTTACGACCGTTAATTTTTCAACTAAAAACAGAATTGTAAACTGGTTTACCGGTGGATTGAATCATCAGGTAGAACATCATATTTTCCCGAATATAAGTCATGTGCATTATACTAAAATATCCAACATTGTAAAAGAAACCGCTCGCGAATTCAACTTGCCCTACAATGAATACAAAACCACGCGAAAAGCTATAATTGCACACTTCAAACACTTAAGGGAAATGGGCATGCCCCCTGACCTCAAAACAGCATAACTTTAAGATTTCCATGGAAAAACAGACACAACAGCTTTCTGATCGAATCAATAAACTTGAAACTTCGGCCACTCTTGCTATGGCAGCAAAGGCCCGTGAACTCAAAGAAGCCGGTAAAGATATTATAGGTCTTAGCTTAGGCGAACCTGATTTTAACACGCCAGATTTCATCAAAGAAGCGGCAATACAAGCTATTAACGATAATTATAACAGTTATACCCCTGTAGATGGTTATGTTGAGTTGAAAGATGCTATCATCACAAAATTTAAAAGAGATAATAAGCTTAGCTATCAACGCCCGCAAATTGTGGTATCTACAGGTGCAAAGCAATCGCTGTACAATATCGCTATGGTTTGTCTTAATCCTGGTGACGAAGTGATTCTTCCTTGTCCGTACTGGGTAAGTTACAGTGATATCGTAAAATTAGCTGATGGAATTCCTGTAGAAGTGCCCACGACCATTGATTCGGATTTTAAAATGACCGCAGAACAGCTGGAAGCCGCCATAACTCCAAATACAAAAATGTTGTGGTACAGCTCGCCCTGCAACCCGAGCGGTTCTATTTACAGTAAATATGAATTGCGTGCCCTTGCAGATGTGCTACAGAAGCATCCGCAGATTGTGGTGGTGAGCGATGAGATTTATGAGCATATCAATTATGTAGGCGATCATTTTAGTATGGCGCAGTTTGAAGATATGTATGACCGTACGGTAACGGTAAACGGTGTAGCAAAAGCTTTTGCTATGACTGGATGGAGAATTGGCTACATTGGTGGACCTAGCTACATCGCACGCGCTTGTAATAAATTACAGGGCCAGGTGACCAGCGGTGCTAATTGTATTGCTCAGCGGGCAGTAATTACCGCACTAGAAGCGCCTGTTTCAGCAATTCAATATATGGTGGATGAGTTTAAAGAGCGCAGAACGCTTATTCTAAACCTGCTCAATGAAATACCAGGTTTTGAATGTAACCAACCGGAAGGTGCTTTTTATGTTTTCCCAAATATCAAACACTATATAGGAAAAACGATAAAGGGACATACCATTAAGGATGCCTCAGACTTTTCCATGTTCTTATTGGAACATGCCAATGTAGCAACGGTTACCGGCGATGCTTTTGGTGGGCCCAATTGCATACGCATATCTTATGCGGCCAGTCAAGAAGATATTAAAGAAGCAATGGCACGTATCAAAAAAGCGGTAATCCAATAAAAAATCGACTTAAATCGGCTAAAAACCGGCTATTCAACCTTTGTTTTAACATCTAAATCCCTGAATATATTCAGGAAAAACCTCTTTTTATGGCAAAATTTCTTCTTTTGGGAAGTGGGGAATTGAGTAAAGAATTTGCAATCGCAGCCCAACGGCTGGGACAAAAAGTAATAGCAATTGACCGCTATGCCAACGCACCCGCCATGCAGGTGGCACATGCTTCTGAGGTAATCGACATGCTGGACGGTGATGCACTGGACAGGATTGTAGATAAATATAAACCGGATTTTATAGTACCCGAAATCGAAGCAATCTGCACGGAACGCCTTTATGATTATGAAAAGCAGGGAATTATCGTTGCTCCCAGTGCAAAAGCGGCCAATTTTGCAATGAACCGCAAATCCATAAGGGATCTTGCCAGCTTAGAGCTAGATGTGAAAACAGCAAAATACCGTTATGCCTCATCCTTATCCGAACTGGAATCTATGGCGAAAGAAGTGGGTTTTCCCTGTATCATTAAACCCCTCATGTCTTCCAGTGGAAAAGGGCAGAGTACCGCGAAATCAGCAAAAGATCTCAGTCACGCTTGGCAGCATGCTCATGATGCATCACGCAGCAAGGGTACAGAGGTCATTGTTGAAGAATTTATTGATTTTGAATATGAAATAACGCTGCT
>JBBSPH010000345.1:0-2682 GCA_038258985.1 Flavobacteriales bacterium | reverse complement strand
TGTACAAGCGCGTCAGTTAGCGATGTATTTTTCTAAAAAAATGACCAAAGCGTCACTGGCAAGTATAGGTTCTAAGATCGGTAAGCGCGATCACGCCACCGTACTTCATGCCTGTAAGACCGTAGACAATCTTGCCTCTACGGACAAACAATTCAATAAATACGTAGAAGACTTACGTAAAAAGCTGGCCAACTAGCGTGGAACAGAAAATTTCAATACTAATGGTTTGTTTAGGCAATATTTGCCGTTCTCCATTGGCAGAAGGTCTGATGCGCTCTAAGTTGAATTTTACCAAATTCATGGTAGATAGTGCTGGTACAAGTGGCGGTCATAAAGGCGAGGCGCCTGACCAGCGATCCATTACCGTCGCGAGTAAAAATGGTTTAGATATTTCAAAACAACAGAGTCGTAAACTAGTTGAACAGGATCTAGAAAATTTTGACCACATTTTTGTCATGGACGAGTCTAACCTGATGGATGTTTGCGCCATTGCAACAACAGATGTACAACGCGAGAAAATCAAAAAGATACTTGAAGTTCCTTTCCCTGGAGAGAGTCTAGATGTTCCAGACCCTTATTATGGCGGCGATCAAGGTTTTACGAATGTGTATAACATGCTCGATCAAGCTACTGACGCTATCGCTAAACAATTGGATTCTACGACTCCCTAGACCTTTGCATGGTTTGCGATGATGACTTTTTTGTCAATTTTGGCAGTGTGGGTTTCTGCAAAGCTGTTGATGAAGATGATCCTACGTGGTTTTTCAAATCGGTCTAGTTTCGCTTTCGCGAAAGCGGAATTCAAATCAACCTCGTCACCCTCTACATAAATAACTATTTGCTGACCCAGATCCTTTTCCGGCTCTGAAGAGATAAAAAATCGGGCATTCAAATGTTTAGATAATTTGTTTACCACGCTCTCCGGGTGAATCTTTACTCCACCTGTATTGATCACATTGTCCGTCCTACCCAGTATACGGAAGGTTTTATCATTTTTCACTACCGCTAGATCGTTGGAAACAACAGGTTCATTGACCAGATCTGGAGCATCAACGATCAAACAGTCTGCACCATTTAAACGCACCTTGATACCCGGTAAGGCAGTAAAAAACTCTTCATACTTTGGATACAATTCTCGCACGCCTATATGAGTACTGGTCTCTGTCATACCATAAGTATGATAAGCTCTGGTATGTCTACCCTTCAGACTTTCTATCAAGGCTTCATCCACCGGCCCGCCACCGATGATGGTTTTTTTGCTTTTATAAAGGTAGTTGACGGAATGTTTTACTTGGTAAGCCGTCAATGCGGTAAAATCGTAGCGCTTTTCAACTTTTTCCAATGGATTCTTTGATGGCGCGACTAGGTCTATATGCCAGCCCAATTCAATCGCTCTCACCATCATCAGTTTTCCCGCGACATAACTAAGCGGCAAACAACCCAGCACATCCATTCCCTCATGCAATTTGAAGCGTTCACCAGTGAGGCGCGCGCTATTGATCATGTGCTGTTTTTCAAGGCGGTATTCCTTAGGTTTTCCTGTAGAACCACTTGAAAACACGGTGTGATAGGAGAAGTCGTCCATCCAGTTCAGTAAAAAATCACCCACCTGGCGTTCCCATAGCTCACCTTCTTTAACATAACTGTAGGCAACGGTCATCAAGCCATTGTGGTCAAGCGATACTCCGTTTAGCTTGAAATTAGGATGTACTTCTGGGATCATATTAAGAATTTAATGGATAGTATCGTGATGATTTTTGAATTTGAAAAATAGCTAAATCCTCCAATTATTGAACGCTTGCACTATCAATTTTACCGAACAATCGCTCTTTCCAATTTTTCCAATTATACTTCCATGCAAATAAAAGGACAAGCAACGGATAATAGACAAGTAATGGAATAAAAGTAGCAAAAGTTACTGACGGGTCAGAAACATCTATGAATAGCGATTCAGTTTGAAATGCCGTCCAGTCTGCAGTTACCAGAATTGCTATGAATAGATTATTTGCTGCATGGAATCCTATCGCAAGTTCTGTTCCTTGATCCATAAGTGTAAAGAGACCTAAAAGAAAACCAGTCCCTATATACCAAAACATGATGACATAACCCAACTTGCCAATTTCTGGATTAAAAATATGCATCATCCCAAAAATTACCGAAGTTACTATGAAAGGAACCGCGCGATTACCGGCCATCAATCCCAAGCCTTGCATCATGTAACTGCGGAAGAATAATTCCTCCCACGTAGTTTGAATAGGCACTAACAAAATAGCAAGCATGAAGAGTATCCAGAAATTAGTCGGGTCATAGTTCCAGACAAAATCCTCTGGAAAAACATAGTAACCTATTGAAGTTGTTATTATAGAGACAAGCCCTACAATCAAAAAGGCAAATCCTGCACGCCTCCAGTCAAAAGTCAATCGGGACGTTGTTGCTTGAACCCAGCTCAAATGATGTACGTATTTGACCCACAACCACCAAACTATCGTGCCTATCACAAAAGTAAACATCAATAAGAAAAAAGAAAGGTTGGAAGGCAAATAAGACATGATCGCGGATTCATCTGTCAAGATCGAAGTGTCGCCATCTTGGAATGCTTTAAGAGCCACTGCAATAAAAAAGGGAATTCCCCCTACAAACTGACATCCCAGAAAAATAACAATCAATCCCAAAATCCATCTC
>JBBSPH010000344.1:0-2691 GCA_038258985.1 Flavobacteriales bacterium | reverse complement strand
CTGAACAATGGGCTGGAAAAACATCCCACAATGTGGTTGCCGTCTTTCCTAAAGAGAATTACAAGCCTGGCGATTTTGTCATGGTACGCGTGGACGATTGTACCGGCGCAACCCTGATAGGTGAGGCAGTTGGATTCAGTGATATGGAAGGACCTATAAGAATTCAACTTTAAGTTTATGGAAACAGTACAATCTGTCAAACAACGGTTTGAACTTATAGGGAACGACCCGACGTTTAATCGAGCCATTGAAAAAGCACTGCAAGTTGCTCCAACGGATATTTCTGTTTTGGTCACTGGTGAAAGCGGCGTTGGAAAGGAAAGTATACCGCGCATCATACATTCACAATCCTTTAGAAAACATGCAAAATACATCGCGGTCAACTGTGGAGCAATTCCAGAGGGAACGATAGATTCAGAGCTTTTCGGCCATGAAAAGGGAGCATTTACTGGCGCTACCCAAACGCGTAGTGGCTACTTTGAAGTGGCAGATGGTGGAACGATTTTCCTCGATGAAGTCGGCGAGTTGCCATTGCCTACGCAAGTTCGCTTGCTTCGTGTCTTGGAAAATGGAGAATTTTTGAAGGTCGGTTCTTCCCAAACCCAGAAAACCGATGTCCGCATTGTTGCGGCAACAAACGTCAATATGTTCACGGCGATTGAGAAAGGGAAATTTCGGGAAGATTTGTATTATCGCTTGAGTACGGTAGAGATTGAATTACCGCCACTGCGCGAACGTAAGGAGGATATTCACTTGCTATTCCGCAAGTTTGCGTCTGACTTTGCCGGTAAATACAAAATGCCTACATTAAAGTTAGACGATCAAGCCATTCAGGTTCTGACCAACTACCGTTGGAGTGGGAATATACGCCAGCTGCGCAACATTGCAGAGCAAATAAGTGTACTTGAAAAGGACCGCAATGTTACGTCTGTTATTCTTAAAAATTATTTGCCAGATGCAGGAACCAATTTACCTGCCGTAGTCGGGAACAGCAAAAAGACTAGTGACAGTGAGTTTGCAAACGAGCGAGAGATCCTATACAAGGTGTTATTTGACATGAAAAATGATCTGAATGATCTAAAAAAACTCACTAATGAGTTGATGAAAAGCAACAATAGCGGTGAGGTTCAAGAAAAACAACAGGGATTGATCAATCGCATCTACGGCAACAACGATAGGAGTGAAAGCAATTCAGATGACTATGAAGATGTGATCGATCAGGCTTACGAAGTGAGCCAAGAAGATCCTTATGAAAAGCGTCAAGAATCCAACATTGCCTTCAATGAGCGCAAGGATGCTGATGCGTACACTGAGCGTACACGAAATACGAAGACAGAAACACCCCAAGACCGGTATGACTTTGCCCAAGAGGTTGAAGAAGAAGAATCGCTGTCTCTTATCGATAAAGAAATCGAACTGATCAAAAAATCACTGGAACGACATGAAGGTCGTCGCAAAGCTGCGTCAGACGACCTCGGGATTTCAGAGCGCACCTTATACCGTAAAATCAAGCAATATGATTTATAGAAACTTAAAGATTTTTGTGGCCATCATCCTGGCGACGATTTTACAATCCTGCGGCTTCTATAGTTTGAGCGGTGTTTCCATTCCTGAAAATGTAAAAACCTTTCAGGTGGATTATTTCGGGTATACCGCGACCCAAGTAGAAGTTGGTATAGAGCGTACATTTACCATCCAATTACAGGATTTGATCCAAGACCAGACCAGTTTGAGTCTAGTGAATTCCAATGGTGATTACCTCTATCAAGGAGAAATCACACGATTCTACATCTCGCCTATCACCGCCACGGCAGACAATAGAGCATCTCAAAACCGAGTCACTATAGATATCAATGTGCGGTTTACCAATACCAAGAACGACGAGAAAAGCTTTGAAAAACCGTATACCTTCTATTATGATTATCCAGCAAACGTACAGCTGCAAAATGCTGCACTGGATGTAGCTCTAGAGGTGATTTTTGACCAAATCACACAACAAATAGCCCAGGACACACTAGGAGATTGGTAGCCATGATTAATTCATCAAGACGACATACCGTCCTTGCACACCCAGAACAACTGCATGCAGATGATTTGGAAATGCTGGCAACCGTAATCAAAAAATATCCTTACTTTCAAGCGGCGCGCAGTGTCTATTTAAAAGGATTACACAATGCCCAAAGTCCTCGGTATAATAAAGAATTGCAGGTAACAGCAGCCCACACCACGGACAGGTCTGTGTTATTTGATTTTATCACATCGGCAGTTTTTGTACAGAATAGAATCAGTGAGCAGATCAAGCAGCAGCAAGATCATCTTGAAAATATTGAGGTAGCTATTGAAGAAGTGAAGTTGCGCACTACAGATCTCAATGCAGATACCGATTTTCAAAAAGTCACTGATGTAGATCCTTTTGAGAGAAAACAATTAGAACCAAATCCTGTTCTTCAGTTTACGAAAAATGAAAAGCACAGCTTCAATGAATGGTTAAAATTAACGCGCGCACAGCCTATAGAACGAGAAACTGTAGACCAAGAGCAATCTTCAGTTGAAGTAGGCGCCTCTACACCAGATACAGAGCGTCTGGAAAAGATGCGTCGCATAGACGACTTTCTAGCTGCAAAGCCCAAGATTACGCCACGAAAATCCGGCCCAATCGAGTTGCCATCCATAGAGCCTATGGATAGTGGT